>CBDUSL010000009.1:0-26353 GCA_965370265.1 uncultured bacterium
CCGGAAACATCAAAAATTTCGTTCATAATTAAAACATCCGCCCCGTCAAAAGATTTGGTAAAATCTTTGAATAAATTTCTGGTTCGGTTGTGCTGATGGGGCTGAAAAGCAATAACAATTCTTTTTTTTGGATATTTTGTTTTAGTCGCTTTTAGAAGAGCTTTAATTTCCGTGGGATGATGGGCATAATCTGAAATAACCGGAATTTTTTTGTACTGGCCCAATAACTGAAACCGGCGCCAGCTCCCTTTAAATTTAAGGAGGGATTTTTTTATTGATTCATCTTCTATGCCTAATCCAGCCGTCAGAGCGATAGCGGATAAAGCATTGTAAACATTATGTATTCCCGTAATTTTTAAAGTGAAGTCAACGTTATCCACCCGGAAAGAAGTTTGTTTTTTATTTTCTAAAATATTTATTGCTTTATAATCCCCTTTTTTCAAGCCGTAATAAACTATTTTTGCTTCGGCGGTCTTGGCCACTTCACGTACGTTTTTATCGTCAGCATTGGCAATTAACACTCCGGAACGGCTAAGATTATTTATGTATTTTTTGAAAGTCTTTTTGATATCATCAAGATTTTTATAGGTATCCAAGTGATCTTCTTCGATATTAGTAAGAATAATATAGTCCGGATAATAATTAAGCATGGCCCGGTCAAACTCATCCGCTTCTATAATTACAAAGTCACTTTTTCCAAGCTGGGCATTGCCTTTTATTTCCGGCAAATATGAACCAACTATATAGGTAGGGTCAAAACCAGCTTCTCTTAATATTAAGGCAATCATGGCAGTCGTGGTAGTTTTTCCGTGCATACCAGAGACGCAAATTAACTTTTTATCTGAAGTTAAACGGCCTAAAGCCTGCGGATAGCTCATCTGTTCAATATTAAGACTGGTGCCCCTTTTTCTTTCAATATTATTCTGCGGCACCGCATTAGAATACACGATTAAATCAGCATCATCGGGCACATTTTTTGAAAGATGACGACCTATATGTATCTTAGCTCCTGCTTTTCTCAAGCCTTCAGTTACAATTGATTCAGTTAAATCAGAACCGGTTACAACCTTTCCCATCTGCAATAAAATCTTGGCCAGACCGGAAATACCAATGCCAGAGATACCAATAAAATGAAATTTTTTTATTTTTTTTATATTCATTTGTTTGACTTTTTATATTTTTTATCCTACTATAAAAAAACGTTCTTTGCAATTTAAATAAGGAGGAGCAAAATGTCTTTTGAAAGAGGAATACCCCCAGAATTGGTGATTTGTGAAAAGATTGTGGATTTTTTTCTTGTCAATTTCCCATTGGCTGTTATCGCGGTTTGCTGGATTATTTACGGCGTTTTTATGTTAACCCCGGGAACGCCTGATATTATGGTAAATGCAAACATGGGCTGGGCAACTTTTGGCACCCTTTTTATTTGGCGGATAATTAACAATGACGACAAAAAGTTTTTTGTGAGTCACTGGATAATTACTAACATTTTCGCTTTAACTTTTTTTGTTTTGCTGGCCTTTTGTACAAAATAGATAATTTTGTGTAAAAATATATAAACCCAACCTCGCTAGGCGGGGTTTTTTATTTCCAGAATTAAATCAATAATTTTATTAGTCGCTTCAGGTTTATAAAGTTGGCTAATATTTTCTTTCAGTTCACATCTTTTTTTCTCGTTTTCAAAAAGACTTTTTATACTGCTTAATAATAATTCAGGAGTTAACAAATTTTCGCGCATTACCAGCACAGCTTCTTTTTTTTCATAAAAGGCCGCGTTTTCTTCCTGGTGAGATTTAAAAATAGGAATAATTATAGCCGGTTTTCCCAAGGCAGAAAATTCTGACAAGGCACAAAGGCCGGCCCTGGATACAATTAAGTCGGCGGCGGTCAACGCATGCTTCATTTGATTGGTTAGTATTTCATAAGAATGGTAATTTTTATGTTCTAAATTAGCACTCTTTTTGCCTTTTCCGGTTAAGTGTATTACATTACAAAAAATAACTAATTCTTCAGCAATTTTATTGATCTTTTTATTGATAGTTTCGGCTCCTGTCCCTCCCCCAAAAATAAGGAGAATGGGCAATTTTTCATTTAATTTAAATTCTTTGACTGCTTTATTTTTATCGCCTTTCAAAATATCCCGGCGAACGGGGTTGCCCGTTAAAATAGTTTTTTCTTTGGGAAATTCCAACAAGGATTTTTCAAAGGTAACCGTAATCTTTTGGGCAATTTTTTCGGTCATTTTGTTAGCCAAACCTTTGCGAATATCCTGTTGATGGATAAGAACCGGAATTTTAAGTTTTTTAGCGGCCCAGATTACCGGGACCGCCACAAAACCGCCGGCTGAAATAATAACATTTGGCTTAGTAATATTAAGTATATATTTAGACTCTTTGTAGCCTTTTATAATTTTAAATGGATCGGAAAAATTCTTTAGGGATAAATACCTCCTGAATTTACCGGCCGGGATTGATTTAAACGGAATTTCATATAACTGGCAGATATTATTTTCCGGTCCTTGTTCTGTGCCAATAAACAAAAAATCCGCTTTAATTTTTCTTTTTTTAAAGGCCTGAAAAATGGCCACTAGCGGCATTACCGAACCAGCGGTGCCTCCTCCGGTTAATAATATTTTTATTCTTTCTTCCATAATTTTAAGCTCAATGTTTAATGTTCACAGTTCAAAAGTTATCTACTGCCAAAAACTTTTTGTTTCTTTGGAGTACTTAGATATATTAACAAGAATTCCCACGGCTGCCAAAGAAACTACCAGAGCCGATCCGCCTTGACTGATAAAAGGAAGGGGGATGCCTGTTAAAGGCAGTATTCCTGTCATCGCTCCTATGTTCATTAATGCCTGAAAAATAAACCAAGAGGTAATGCCGGTGGCCATGATTTTACCAAATTTATCCGGCGCTCCTTTGGCAATTTTAAAGCCCCGAAACATAAAAATCAGAAATAAAACAATTAGCATTACCGCAAAAATAAAACCAAGTTCTTCGGCAATAACCGCGAAAATCGAATCAGAAGAAGCTTGGGGAAGATAGTTAAATTTCTGACGGGAGTGGCCCAAACCCAAACCCAAAAGACCGCCGGATCCGATGGCCAAAAAAGCCTGGTTAATATGATAGCCAATTCCCTGCGGATCAAGTTCGGGATTAAGAAAAACCATAAATCTTTCGACTCGGTATGGGGCTAATTTAACCAGTAAAGTAATAGTCCCGGCCGCTCCTAAACCAATCCCGGCCAAATGCAAAACAGGGGCTCCAGCCACCAAATAGCAGCTCATAGCAATAACCCCCATTACCGTCATTGTTCCTAAATCCGGCTGTAACATAATTAAACCCAGTACACCGACCAAAATTATTACAAAAGGGGCTAATCCCGCGGAGGAATCCTTTATATCATCACCTCTTTTTTCCAGCCAGGTTGCCAGATAAATTAAAAAAGTAAGTTTAACAATTTCGGAAGGTTGAAAAAATATCGGTCCGATAGTAACCCAGCGCTTGGCCCCTAAAAGGTCAGTGCCCAACCCAGGAAGAAAAACTGAAATAAGAAGAAATATAGTAATTATAATAATTAGTAAAGCAAATTTTTTCAAATTGCGATAGTCAAACCGGGTCATAAAAACGAAAGCAAAAATACCGATAATAAAAGAAAATAACTGATTTTTTATAAAATGATTAGGGTCATCAAATTTCTGATAACCCTCCACGGAACTAGCCGAAGAAAGCATAACCAAGCCAAAAATAACGATTATGGCCACAATCGTTATCAAGAAATAATCAGGTTGTTTTTCCCCTCTGTGCATTATTTAGCTTTTGTGTATTTTTTAAACTGTTCCCCCCTGTCAAACTCGTGGCTAAAAAGGCCGAAACTGGCCGCTCCGGGTGAAAGTAGAATAATATCATTTTTCACGGCATTTTTTTCGGCTTTTTTGACCGCTTCTTTCATACTTAAAACGTGAGAGATAATTTTTTTATTATTTAACGCTTTTTTTATTTTTATACTAGCCCTACCTTTAAAAAGAATCACTTCCTTGCAGTATCTTTCAATCGACTTGGACATACTTTTAAAGTCAAGATTTTTATCCGCTCCTCCAGCCAGTAAAATAATATTTTTTGTTTGGCTGTTGCCAAGAGTTTTAAGGGCGGAAATAGACGCTTCCGGAATAGTGGCGGTAGTATCATTATAATACTTTATCCCTTTTTTCTCGCCAAGGAACTCAAGACGGTCATGAAGCCCTTTAAAATTAATAATTGTTTTTTTTATTAAGTTATTTGAAATATTTAAAATTTTACCGACCACGGCTGCCGCCAAAAAATGATACACATTATGAATGGGAAAAATATTAAAATCTCTAATAGAAAAAAGTTTTTTTCGTTGTCCGTTTTTTACGAAAATAAATTTATTATCTATTTCAAAGGCTCCGTTTTTACCAAATTTTTTGGTAGAACAGCAAAAAGTTTTTGCCCTGGCTTTTTTGCACAATTTTCTAGTCCAGAGATTATCAGTATTAATAACGGCAAAATCCTGTTTTTTTTGGAATTGAAAAATTAAAGCCTTGGCTTTAACATAATCTTTCATTGATTTATATCGATTAAGATGTTCCGGCATAATATTGGTAATAACCGCCACGTGAGGACTTTTTTTTAAATGAGCCATACCTTCAAGATGCCAGGATGACAATTCAAGAACTACTTTGGTGGATTTTTTTATTTTTGAAAGAATATCAAGCATCAAAACATCTCTGATGTTACCGGCTAAAAGGGTGTCTTTATATCTCTTTTTTAATAATTTATAAAGAAGAAAAGCAAGTGTACTTTTTCCTTTGCTGCCAGTCACCGCGATAATTGGGGCTGGGCAAAGACGAAAAAAAAGACTGGCCTCATTTTCAATCGGTATCTTTTTTTCCCTGGCTATTTTTATATACTTCGAATCCATGGGTACTCCTGGATTTTGTATCACTAAATCAGCCTCTTTAAAATCTTTAAGTCGATGCTTGCCTAAGATATATTCTACTTTCTTGCTTTTTATTTTTTTGATTGAAGAAGCCAGCTCTTTTTTTGTCTTAAGGTCGGTCACTAAAATCCGGGCTCCTTGCCGACTAAGCCAATTAACCACAGAAACTCCACCTCCGTGAAGGCCAAGCCCCATAACTAAAACTTTTTTATTCTCTAGATTTTTATAATTAATCATCATGCCTATTATAACCAATAATAAAGGATTTTTCAATTAAAAAACTGCTTTTTGCCACTTATAAGCAAATTTTTTATCCGGTAAAAATAAACTATTCAATTAATAGACTAATTAACTCAAGCCAACTCCCTTATCCATCATAAAAAGAATAACGCCAACCACGGCACAAACTACTGAAACTACCCAAAAACGCATCACAATTTTTGATTCTGGCCAGCCGATTGCTTCCAGATGGTGATGGAGCGGGGCTGATTTAAAAACCTTTTTCTTTCTAATTGACTTAGAAAGTATTTGAATAATTACTGATCCTGATTCTATAACCAATGGAAAAAGGATGACCGGCAAAAGTAAGGCGTAATTGGTCAGCATCGCCACAATTCCTAAAGTCACTCCTAAAGACATGGCGCCGGTATCACCCATAAAAAATCTAGCGGGTGGAATATTAAACCAAAGAAAGGCAAAAAGGGCGCCGGTGATCACTCCGCAAAAAGCAGCCAGCTCAACTTTGCCTTGAGACAAAGCAATCATGCCATAGGCAACATACCCAGCCAAAAGAATTCCTCCGGCTAGTCCATCCAGGCCATCTGCTTCATTAGTAGAAAAAGCAGTGGCGACAATAATAAAAATAAAGATAGGAATATACCATGGTCCAATATCATAATTACCGACAAAAGGAACATGAATAGTGGTCCAGTCCAGTTTAAAATAAAACCAAAGAGCGCCAACAAGAGCAATAATTATATAAATAACCAACCTCTGTCGTATTCTTAATCCCCCGCCTCCGTTGGTGCTTTTTATATCATAAATATCATCAACGAAACCAATAATAGCCGCCGCTACCAATGCTGCAAGAGGAAGAAAAGTCTGTGGCCTGGAAAGAAAATTAAGCTTATCAATTAATTCTATATCTGTTATCTGAGATAAAAAATAAATAAAATAAATTAAAAATAATGTAGTCAGCCAGATTAACACTCCGCCCATGGTAGGTGTTCCTGATTTTTTTTCATGAAGCTTTGAATATATAGGCGCCTCTTTCTGGCTTCTAATTTTTTTACCTAGTTTATATTTATACAAAAAATGGGTAAGTAGAGGAGTCCATAAAATAGTAATAACAAAAGAAACGGTCGTTAGAATAAATATTTTTATGGTATTAAAATTTGATTCAAACATTCTAAAGATTCTGTAAAATTATAAAGACGCCCGAGAGCATAAGAAATATTTGGACAATACTGTTTACAGTCATAAGAAAATAACCTAAATTTTTTTCTTTCTGATAAATTATAACCGATAATAACGAATTAATAAAGAAAATTACTAAGCCAAAAAGAGGAAGAGTGTAAATTTTGTACCAATCGCCAATTAGGTCAATGCCAAAATAAATGTTATAATGAAGTATCACTGGCTCTTCTTGGGGTTTAAATTGAAAATAAAGCAGAGTCCACAAAATAATATTAAGAACCGCGCTAATAATAAAGTTTAAACGGAAAATTCGGTTCCTAAATAAAACTTTAAAGTTAATTTGCTTTAATTTTTCTCGGTCAAATATGTTTTGTAAAAAGTTTGAAAAAATATTGGTCATTTTTTTCCTCAGTGTTTTTTTGGCTTTTAATTTATATTTAACGGTTACCGATTCTCAGACAATTGATGAAGGTCCGCATATTTCAGCTGGTATTAGTTATCTTAAAACCGGTGATTTTAGGATAAATCCTGAACATCCGCCCCTCGTAAAAGAACTGGCAGGATTGCCACTTCTTTTTCTAAATCTCAATTTGCCTACCGATAACGAGAGCTGGGACAATTATAACCAATGGAACTTCGGCCGTCAATTCATCTATCACAACAATCTCTCTGCTGATAGCATAATATTTTTAGCTAGGCTTGGCCCAATTATACTAAGTTTAGTTCTGGGATTTTTTATTTATAAATGGTCGAAAGAACTTTTTGGACTTAAGGCCGGTTTTTTTGCTTTATTTCTTTATTCTTTTTCGCCTAATTTTATTGCCCATAGCCATCTAGTAACAACAGACGTTGCCCTGGCTCTTTTTTTCATATTAAGTATATACTATTTTGGTAAATATTTAAAAAGTCCCTGTAAAATAAATCTTATTATCGCTTCAATAATTTTTGCTTTAGGTATAAATGTAAAATTTTCAGCTCTTCTAATAATACCTATATTAATTATTATTTATTTTCTTCACTGGATAATAAAAAGAAGAGAAACAAAGCTGGGCTTTAAAAAATTTATTATCACCATTTTAATTTTTACAGCCGCTACTTCATTAATTACTTTTATCTTTTATGGCTTTGAATTTAAAAAACCACTTGACGACCCGAGAGTGGAAAGACTTTATGAGGAAAGGCAAGAGATTGAAGATCAAAGCACAATTGATCAGCAAATTTTTTATGTTAAACCGCTTATTTATTTGGGAGATCCAGAAACATCCATTGGAAAATTTTTAAAAAACTTTGCCGAAAAATTTCCTGTCCCAGCCTATAGTTACTGGCGCGGCTTTTTTTCTGTCTTGTCTCATAATTCCTGGGGACATGGTTCCTTTCTTATGGGTATGACGGGAACACAAGGCTGGTGGTATTACTTTATTATTGCTTTTTTAATAAAATCACCTCTTAGCACTATCATTTTGACTTTATCAGGATTTATTTATTTTCTTTATAAAATATCAAAAAAAACAAATACTGAAAATATTAACTTATTAGAAACTTTAAAGAAAATTAAATTTGATTATTGGCTTATAATTATTCCCCCTCTTATTTATTTTGCCTGGAGCTTAACAAGTCATATTAATTTGGGAGTAAGACATATTCTTCCTATATACCCTTTTATTTTTATTGGCGCCTCATCATTATTAAATATTAAAACCCATACAAAATTTAAAAAGTATTTATTTAACTTTTCTCTTATTTCATTGATAATATATTATCTTTTTACCAGTCTTTCAATTTTCCCCTACTCCCTTTCATATTTTAATGAAGCCATTGGGGGGGCAGAAAACGGACATAAATATCTTTTGGATTCTAATATTGACTGGGGTCAGGATGTAAAAAGATTGGTTAAATATTTGAAAGAAGAAAATATTGATCAATGCCATACTTATATTTTCGGTAGCCTTGATTTAAATTACTACTATCCAGGCAGTTTAACCATGCCCGACAATGAAGAAATTGAAAAAAATGGCATACCTTCCGGATATTATGCCATCAGTACAGGTCCTTTGTTTGACCCCAATAAAAATTATAATTGGTTATTAAAATTTAAACCGATTAAACAGATTGGATATTCAATAAAAATTTATAAATTTTAAATTGACTAAAAACCAATTCTGTGATATAATATAAAAACAAAAACAAAAATTTTACATGCCCAAAAATGCTAAATAACGAACAATTAAAAAGTGTTCTCCTAAAACAAAAGGTTCTTGATAAATCGAGTCTTGATGAAGCAGTAAAAAAATCCAAAGAGGAGGGCAAAGATTTAAGTGAATATCTTCTTCATAATAATATTGTTAGTGAGGATGTTATTTATGAAACTACCGCAAAACACCTAAATATACCTTTTATTGACCTTAAAGATCAGATTATTAGAAAAGATATTTTAAATCTAATACCTGAACCGATTGTTCAGGTTCATAATCTTTTTGCTTTTGATATAACAGAAAATGAAATAAAAATTGCCTGTCTCGACCCGGAAGATATTCAGACATTTGAATTTATTGAAAAAAAAACCGGCTTAAAGCTTTTAATCCACGTTACTAATCCCGAAAGCGTTAAATCGGCCCTCAAACAATACCACAAAGGATTAAAGGCCGAATTTAAGGATATTAAGGGCGAAGAAGAGTCCCCCGATTCACCGGACTTAAAAAAACTGGCCGAAGATCTTCCAGTCGTCAGAATTATAGACACAATTTTGGAATATGCTATTTTTGAAAATGCCTCTGATATCCACATTGAACCATCAGAAAAAGACACGATTATCAGATATCGTATCGACGGAATTCTAAGGGATGTAATGACTCTGCCAAAAAATGTACAATCAGGTGTTATCGCCAGAATAAAGATTCTTTCTAATCTAAAAATTGATGAGCATCGCCTTCCTCAGGATGGCCGTTTTAAGATAAAAATTGAAAATCAAAAGGTATCTTTTCGCGTTTCTATTATTCCTGTTTTTGACGGAGAAAAAGTAGTTCTTCGTCTTCTTCGCGAATCCGCCCAAGTTCTTACCCTTGAACAGTTAGGGTTTTTAAAAAAACCTCTTATATTAGTGAGAGAAAATATTAAAAAACCCCACGGAATTTTATTGGTAACAGGCCCGACCGGATCCGGTAAAACTACTACTCTTTACAGCATTCTTAATCTTCTAAATTCACCAAAAGTAAACATCTCCACAATTGAAGATCCTATTGAATACCGAATGCCAAGGATAAATCAGAGCCAAGTTAATCCAAAAATCGGTTTTAGTTTCGCCACCGGTTTAAGATCACTTCTTCGCCAGGATCCAAATATAATTATGGTCGGTGAAATTCGCGATCAAGAAACCGCTGAAATTGCGGTTCATTCAGCTATGACCGGTCATCTTGTTCTAACCACCCTTCATACAAATGATGCGGCTACTTCTTTGCCCCGACTCGTTAAGATGGGAATTCCTTCTTTTTTAATCGCATCAACCACTAATATAATAATTGCCCAGCGTCTGGTCCGGAAAATATGTCTTGGTTGTATCGAAAGCTACATTTTGACCAAAAAAAATATTGAGGAGCTCCAAAAACAATTCAATTTTTTGGAAGTTTTGAAAGTATTAGAAAGAGAAGGAGCTATTATTTCCGCTAATCAATCCAATGAATCCCTTCTTTTTTATCGGGGCAAAGGCTGTAAAAAATGCAACGGAGAGGGGTATAAAGGACGAATCGGTATTTATGAAATTTTAAATAATACCGAAGAAATTACCAAATTAATACTTGAAGGAGCTCCGTCCGGAGAGATTGAAAAAAAAGCCATTCAACAGGGAATGATTACAGTTCTTCAAGATGGCTTTTTCAAAGCCAAAACAGGTATTACCACCATCGAAGAAGTCTTAAGAGTAACCCAGGAATAAAATATGTCTGAGTTTAAATATATAGCACGTTCTCAAGATGGTAAAGTTGTTAAGGGAGCAACTAATGTTAAAAATGAAAACGAACTGGTTGATTATTTGAAAAAACAAAACCTTACTCTTACATCAATTAAAAACCAAGCAAAAAAATCAAAAAATATGCTTGGTTTTATAGAACGTTTTCAAAGAATCCCTTCCACTCAAAAAATATTCTTCGTTAATAACCTCGAAGTAATGATGCGCTCCGGTTTTTCTATTGGGAGAGCTTTGGGCGTTTTGGCCGATCAAACCAGTTCAAAATTGCTTAAAAAAATCGTTCTTGATATAAAAAATAACGTGGAATCCGGAAAATCTTTTGCAGAATCTTTGGGAAAATATTCAAAATTATTTTCTGAATTATTTGTTAATATGGTTGCCGCCGGAGAGGCTTCAGGCCAGCTAGATGCCGTATTAAAAAAGCTTGCCATTCAGCTAAGAAAAGACCATGCTCTTATTGCGAAAGTAAAAGGCGCTTTAACCTATCCGATTATCGTTATTATCGCCATGATCGGCGTTGGGATCGCTATGATGGTATTTGTTATTCCTCAATTAACAACCGTTTTTACGGAATCAGGGGTAGAACTTCCCCTGGTTACCCGCATTCTGATGGACTCAAGCTCCTTTATTATAACCAACGGTCTTTTTCTCGCTGTTGGCTTAGTCATATTAATTATTGCTTTAATGCGGCTTTTTAAAACTAAAAAAGGCAAGTCTTTCCTTCATAAAGCTTTTATTAAAATGCCCTTATTTTCTCCAATTGTTAAAAAAGTTAACCTTGCCCGTTTTAGCCGAAGTTTACATTCCTTACTAAAAACCGACATACCAATTGTAACGTCATTCGAAATAATTTCAAAAACTCTTGGTAATGTTCATTACCGCGTCGCTATTAAAAATACAGCCGAAAAACTTAAAACCGGTTCATCAGTAAAATCTTGTCTTGAAAAATACCCCAATTTATTTACCCCTGTAATTTTACAAATGATTTCAGTCGGTGAAGAAAGCGGAACATTAGATACTATTACCGAGGATATTGCCAGTTTTTATGAGGAGGAAGTTGACCAAACCATGAATAACCTATCCACGATAATTGAACCGATACTGATGCTTTTTCTTGGAGGTGGTGTGGCTGCTATGGCCGCCGCCATCATCCTTCCGATTTATCAACTTTCAGAAGCAGTATAAACATGCAAAAACAAAATAGCCAAAAAGGATTCACTCTTATTGAAGCTCTAATTTCGATATTAGTTGTTTCTTTTTTAGTATTCATTTACGCAAATACCAGTTATTTTATCGAACGGGCCGGTCAAATAAAAAATACTATTCTTGCCTACAACATCGCCCAGGAAGAAATCGAATCCTTAAGAAATTTAAACTATGATTCATTAACAAATCAGATCGAAGGAGATTTTATGAATGTCGTCCATAATAAAGGCAGTTGGAAAGTATTTAATGATGGAACAACTAATGTTTATGAACTAGCTGCATCTACTGACTTAGGATTAACTGGTTTAGCCCTTCTCCCTTTTGGAAACATGACCGATTACACTTTAGAAACAGATATAAAAATAGATTCTGACTCCCCGGTCACTTGGGAATCCGGATTCTTTTTTCGAATTAAAGATATTAATAATTTTTACCGGGTAAGTTTTGATAGCACTGATCTTTATATTTACAAAAAAGTTAATGGGGTTGAAACTGTCCTTTTTACCAGTTCCCTTATTACGACAACTAATTTTTGGAATACGTTCAAGCTTGTAATATCCGGCAATAATTTTGAAATATACAGAAACCTAAATCTATTAGGCTCTTGCAGTGACCCTGAAAGTAGTTTTAGTCACGGTAAGATAGCTCTCCTTGGTATTAATGGCCCTCATTCATATTTTGATGATGTTAAAATTGATGGATCCCTAGTAATAAACGGCGACTTTGAAGCCGGCCCATTAGACAAATTAGCCGAAGATTGGCAGTGGCTAAGTCTTTACGAATTACCCCGGGGACTGGGTAAACTGACTATTGAGGATTACGAAGGTGATAGTAATATTAAAAACATTTATGTAACCGTGGAATGGTTTGATGGTAATAAAATTCGTGATATTGAGCTACAAACTTTAATAAGCAAATATGGTATTCATTTATAAAAACAAAAAAGGCTTTACCTTAATAGAGGCATTAATTTCGATCGTAATCATCGCTATTATTGGTTTTGTCATATCCAATATTATTATTTCTGCCTTCTTTGTCGTAAATATGCAAAGAGTTTATTTGAATTTGCAGCAGGAAACAGCGACCACTCTCAAAAAATTGGGTGAAACCACTAAAGAATCTATTTCTATCGTAAACTATCCGGAAGATATTCCTACCTATTTTACCGACTCCGATACGCTCGCTCTCAAAGTAATAGGGGTAGATACTGATGGCACTCCCCTTCATGAAATCTATGACTATTTTATTTACTACCTAGATGGTAATATTCTTAAATTACAAATTGACGCTGATCCGCTAAGTAGTGGCCGAGAAGATAAAAGTATTAATATTAATAATTTTGTCGATAAGATTATTTTTCGCTATAATACAATTGATCCCTTAAATTCAGACATGATTACTATTACCTTAATTTCAAGTGATGAAATTGGTTCAAAAATTAAGACTATTAAGGCGCAAACCAGCGCTTACATAAGAAATTAACCATATGGACAAAAGAGGACAAATTTTAGTTATTGCTATTACCTTTCTCGGGGTAATTGTTCTATTAGTTGGCGTTTTGGTTGGATTTATTGTTGGTAATAACTATCTTATCCAAAAAAGATACCAACAAACTATTGCTTTTAATCTGGCTGAAGCGGGCATTGACAAGGCAATTAACAAAATAAATATGGATTTAGGTTTTGGAGGAGAAACAGTTGATTTAACCAATGGTTCTTACGCTACCAACGTAACCGCTTTAAGCGGTAAAATTGTTCAAATTGAATCTATCGGATACTATCCTTCAGCCACAAATCCAAAAACCCAAAAAACGGTCAGTGTTCAAATGGAATTAAACACTGATGACGTTGCTTTTCATTATGGCGTTCAGGTTGGTGACGGGGGCTTGGATATGAAAATTAATTCCCATATTTACGGTAATGTTTTTTCAAACGGACCAGCGGAAGGCAGCGGCGAAATTCACGGCACCTGCCAGGTAGCCACTGGGTCCCAATACAGCTCATCACACGAAGTTCAAAGCCTGGGAGAAGACGGCGAGTATCGCTTTGGCTATGCTGTTCCCGAACTGGATACGGCCCAATCTTTTAGACCGAACGAAACAGGCAATATTACCATGGTTTCCTTAAAGCTAAAGAAAAAATGCGAGGAAGATAAAGAAAATAAGTGTCCTTCAAATTTAACTGTCCGTATTATGGCGGATGATAGTGGCATACCTGACAAAAATAATGTACTTGCAACCGGTGTTCTTAGTCAGTCCCTTATTTCTATGAATGAATATTCCTGGGTTAATGTGTCCATTGATACTCCGGTTGAATTAACAGCAGGAAATTATTACTGGATAATGCTTTCCACTTCTGATTTCTATCCCGCCGGAAATACATTACGCTATTGGTGGTGGGCCAAGGATAAAAATCAGGGTTATGGCAACGGTGTCGCCAAACACTCAGACAATTGGGATCAGGGGTTTCCTGTTTGGACCCAATTTATTGGTGATTTAAATTTCAAAATATACACAGGAACCAACACTAACTATATTGACGGTTTGAATATTGACGATGATGCCTACGCCTATGATATAAAAAATGCAATTATTGGTAATAAAGCCTACTATACATTTATAGACGGCCTTACAACCGTTAATGGGACAATTTGTCCAAATGCAAGCTGTTATCCTGATTCTCCAGCTCCCGGCCTTCAAAATATGCCCATCTCCGAAGCCAATATTAATGACTGGAAACAGGAAGCAATTAACGGCGGCACCATTACAGGAGATTATACTCTTGATGGAACGTCCGCTGCTATTGGACCGATTGAAATAACCGGTAATTTAAAAGTAGACAATAACGCTTCCCTGGAAGTGACCGGAACTATTTATGTTCACGGAACAATACATTTTTCCAATAACTCACACGTTTATTTAACCAGTGATTATGGAATTGCCAGCGGTATAATAATAAGTGACGGTGAAATTGACGTTTTTAATAATGTTATATTTTGCGGCTCTGGATTTTCAGCCGGCACCTGTGATACCTCCAATGGGAGCTATATTATGCTAGTCACTAACAGCAATAAATTAGATGACACCGACCCGGCCATTAATATTTCAAATAACGCGGAATCAGTTATATTTTATGCGGCTAATGGCGCTTTAAAACTTAATAATAACGCCAATATATACGAAGCAGTCGGTTATCGCCTTATTCTCGAAAATCTGGCTACAGTTACCTATGAAAGCGGTTTAGCCGATGCTAATTTTACCTCGGGTCCGGGGGCAAGCTGGCAAATTAAAGAAGGCACTTGGCAGGAATTTTAAAATGTTTGAACTAAATCCTTTCAAAAACTCTTTTGGCCTGGATATTTCCGAAAATATTGTCCGTTTGGCTAAAATTGTTAAAACAAGAAAAAATAACCATCTTATTTCCTTAAACGAAGAAAAAATTAAGGAAGGTGTTATATTTGAGGGAGAAATAAAGAATGAAGTAAAACTTAAAGAATCAATTCAAAAACTGATCAATACTGTTAATGGTAAAAAAATTAGAACCCGCTATGTAAAATCCGTAATACCAGAAAGAAAAACTTTTATAAAGATGATTCAGATTCCAAAAACAAAAAAAACAGATCTTTCGGAAGCAGTAAAATGGGAAGCGGCCCAGCATATACCCCTTAGTCTTGATGAAATATATTTAGATTGGCAAATAATAAATGTTCAATCAGCTACTCAAAAAATAAATGTATTAGTAGCTGCCGCCCCTAAAATAATTGTAAATTCCTATTGTTCCCTGTTCGAGTCTTTAAACCTTATTCCTATTTCATTAGAGATTGAATCACTTTCAACTATTAGAAGCATACTTCCGAAAGAAAAAGATGTAAAAGATTCTCTACTTGTGATTGATATCGGCGGAGTTCATACTAATTTAATAATTTACGATAAAAACACAATACAATTTTCTTCTTCCATCTCTTTCTCCGGAAATTCTATTACAAAAATCATTGCTAAAAAATTAAAAATAAAAGAAAGTGACGCCGAAAAGCTAAAATTAATTTACGGTCTTGAAAAAAAGAAAGGGAAAGGAAAATTAAAAAGTATCATTGAACCTGAATTAAAAGATTTGGTTGATAAAATTAAACAAACTCAAAATTTTTATATAAATCATTTTTCTGGAGCCGAAAAATTTAAAAAAATAATTATTTCAGGCGGCGGATCTCAAATGAAGCATTTACCCCAGTTTCTTTCGGAAAAACTAAATGTTTCTGCTTCTGTCGCTAATCCCCTTTCAAATATTAAAATTAATAAGAAGCTGGAACAAATCTTAAAAAATAACGCCCCTTCTTTCACTACCGCCATTGGTTTGGCCCTAAAATAAAAACATGATTAATCTTAATCTAATACCACCAGAAAAAAAGACCAAACTTAAAGAGGAAAAAGTAATTTTCCTCCTAAAAACTATTGCTTTTACTTTAGTCATTTTTTTCGGGCTTTTTTTGGGATTATTATATGGAACCCGTATTCTCCTTGATCAAAGATTAACTAAAATAAATAATGAAATATCATCCCTTGAATCAACCACAGCAAACGGGAACCAGTCTACTTTTTCTAGTTTAATAAAAGAAATTAATGAAAAAATTGTAATAATAAAAAATATTCAAAGTAATTATATAAAATGGTCGGCATATCTTGCGGAATTTTCTCCCCTTATTCCTGCAAATATCAGCTTAAATGAGATAACTATTAATCAGGAAACTTGTAAAATTCAAATAAGAGGAATTGCTTCTTTTAGAGATGATTTTTTAATTTTGAAATCAAATTTAGAAAATTCTTTAATTTTAGATAGTATTGAGTCCCCAATTTCAAATTTAATAAAACAAGAGAATATTAATTTTGACTTAAGCGCCACTATGGTCTTAGAGGAATACCATCTTTAAGTATGAAATTTAGAGAAAAAATATTAATAATCACGGCCAGTTTTTTAATAATTTTTACGGCAATTATTTTATTTTTAATTCTTCCTCTTTTGAAGGATGTTACCCAGTCCAATCGACAGATTGAGGACCGAAGAATTGTATATGAAATAAATAAACGACGTTCTGAAAACTTAGTTTCTTTCCAAAAAGATATAGAGAATATACAACTACAAAACGACATTCTCAAAAATATGTTTATTAACGAAACAAACCAGCTTTCTTTTTTCCGCGACTTAGAAAACATTGCTCAATCTAATAGTTTAAATTTAAATTATAATCTCGAGGAGGCCAGTAAAAAATCTAAATCTCCGAAAGAAGTTCTGATTAATATTAGTCTGGAAGGAAAATACAATAACGTATTAAAATTTATAGCTGGTCTTGAAGCATTAGATTATTATATAAAATTTACCAGTTTTTCTTTTAAATCAACAACTATTCAAAATATTCAAGTCACTATCCAGGCAATAACCTACTGGCAATAAATAATATGGAAAAAATAGATAAATCAAAATATATTATTCTTCTGAAAAAATATTTATATCCAGTCGTTTTTTTAGTACTTATTCTATTTCTCATTTATGAGGTTTTCTTTATTTATTCAAATATTGTAGAAAATGAAATTAATGAAACTGAAATTACGGCCCGTGAGGAAAAAATAAACGAAATTGGCTACAATACAATAATTGAAAAAAATAATAATAAAAAAGAAACAACTTTCCATACATTAGAAGATATAAATAATCCTTTTTAGAATATAGAAATCAAAAATCTATTTTAAGGGAGATCTTTCCCTTATTTTTTTTATAATTTTGGGCAATACTTTTAATAAAACTTCCACTTCTTCTTCGGTATTATCACGACCTAAACTCAATCGAATGGTGCCATGGCATTTTTCATTAGACAATCCAATTGCTTTTAATACATGGGAGGGAATTAGAGAATGGGAAGCACAAGCCGAACCAGTTGAAACAGCAATTCTTTCGGCGTCAAGAAGTAGAAGCAGACTTTCGCCTTCAATATTTTCAAAAGTGATATTAACATGGCCCGGTGCTCTTAGATTTTCATCTCCATTATAACTGGCCATGGGAATATTTTTTAATATATAATTTATAATTTTTTTACTTAACTGATTTACTTTTTCCGTGTCCTTTACTCTTCTTTTTTTAACAATTTCCAAAGCTTTTCCCAGTCCGACAATCAAAGGGGTGTTAATTGTTCCCGGCCGAAGGCTTCTTTCATGATGACCTCCATATTGGATAGACTTTAAGGGAGAACCTTTTCGAACATACAAAGCTCCTACTCCTTTGGGTCCATAGATCTTATGGCCGGATATGGAAATAAAATCCAGGCCTAAAACATCAACATCACAAGGAAAAAAAGAGGCCGCTTGGACCGCGTCAGTATGGAAATAAATTTTTTGTTTTCTATTTTTGTTTACCTCTTTTATTAATTGTCCTATTTCTTTTATTGGCTGAATTGCGCCAATTTCATTATTAACATACATTATGGTGATTAAAAAAGTATCTGGTTGAATAGCTTCTTTTAGAGTTTTCAAAGAAATAATCCCCTTTGAACTAACCGGTAATTTGGTCAATTCATATCCTTCTTTTTCCAGGGCCTCACATGGCTCTAAAATTGCCGGGTGCTCAATTGCGGTGGTAATAATATGGCCTTGTCCCAAAGACTTGGCTAAGCCTAAAACCGTTAAATTATTGCTTTCTGTCGCTCCGGAAGTAAAGATTACCTCTTCAGTTAAGCAGTTCAAAAAATCAGCAGTCTGCTGACGGGCCTTTTCCACCGCTTTATCAGAAGATAAACCCAATGAATGTAAAGACGAGGCATTGCCGTATTTTTCCCTAAAATAAGGCAACATCGCTTCTAAAACCTCTTCAGCCACTGGCGTGGTTGCGGCGTTATCGAAATAAATATATTTTTTCATTTTATTAAATTAATAATTAACTATCCTATTATAACCAAATTAATGGGTGTTTGACAAATAAAAAAAATTATTATAAACTATCACTAAATAAATATAAATAACTGATCGAAAAATTAACTAACTAACTAACTTCCATATGGCCCATAAAAAAGCGGGCGGATCTACTTCATTAGGCCGAGATTCACAAGGCAAACGACTCGGCGTAAAATTACATGATGGACAGCTGACCCACGCCGGCAGCATAATTATAAGACAAAGAGGAACCAAATTTCGACCCGGTAAATTTGTAAAAAAAGGCACGGATGATACTCTTTACGCCGCGGTGACCGGTTATGTTAAGTTTGCTAAAAGAAAATTAAAAAAATTCAACGGACAGCTAAAACTAACTAATATAGTTTCGGTTGTTCCAAAAAAATAATCTAAACAAAAATCATTCTTATCTGTATCCAGGAATGATTTTTAGTTTATTTTTTACAGGCCTTAATAAAGGCGACAAATAACGGATGAGGGTTCAGAGGCTGTGATTTATATTCAGGGTGAAATTGGACGCCGACAAAAAACGGGTGATCAGCAATTTCTATTGCTTCCACAAGCTTGCCATCGGGAGAAGTACCCGAAATAGTTAGCCCTCTGCCTTCCATTTTTTTGCGGTAAGAGGAATTAAATTCATAGCGATGGCGGTGTCGCTCCTGAACATTCTTTTGACTACCATAGGCTTTGGATACAATGGTATCTTTAATTAATTTACAGGGCCAGTTACCCATACGAATAGTACCACCATATTGTTTCTTTTTTAAATACTCCTTCTGATCCGGCATAATATGAATAACCGGGTGCGGAGTTTTTGGATCCACTTCCATAGAGTTGGCTTTTTTTAGTTTCAATATATTTTGAGCAAATTCAATCACCGCCATTTGCATCCCATAGCAAAGCCCTAAATAAGGGATCTTTTTTTCTCTAATATATTTTATTGCTTTAATCTTTCCTAAAGAGCCCCTGGAACCCCAGCCCTGGGGAACGACAATCCCGTCATAAGATTTTAATGTTTCAACCTTGGCTGGATTTCGTTCAAATTCTTCGGCGTTAATCCAAACTAATTCTGGTTTTAAATTATTTTGCCAGCAGGCGTGTTTAAGGGCCTCAATTACCGAAATATATGAATCAGCGAGAACAAAATCACCAATCCCAAAATATTTGCCGACAATACCTATTTTAACCCGTTTTTTGGCATTTTTTGAACGGCTAACCATTTTTTTCCAATCTCTTAGGTCACTTGCCTTTTCTTTCAAATCAAATTTGTTAATAATTTTCTGGGCTACTTTCTGTTTTTCAAAATTTAGAGGGACTTCATAAATATTATTAACATCAATAGCAGAAATAATGTCTTCTGGGTTCACGCTACAATTAGTGGAAAGCTTTTCTTTTCTGGGATCATCCAAAGGCTTTTCCGATCGGCAAAAAATGAAATCCGGCTGGATACCAGATGAATTAAGGGTACGGACGGCATATTGGGTGGGCTTGGTTTTCATTTCCCCAATTTTATTTGGAATAGGCAGATAGCTGACAAGTATAAATTGAACACAATCAGGACGCTCAAGATTAAGCATTCTAGCTGCTTCAAGAAAAAGAAGATTTTGATATTCGCCAACGGTTCCGCCAATTTCAATGATAACTATATCGGCTTTTGATTTTTTGGCTAAAACTTTTATTCTTCTATTTACTTCATTTGGAATATGAGGAACAACTTCCACACACTTACCCTTGAATTCTAGATTTCTTTCCCGCTGAATCACTGACTGATAAACCGAGCCGGTGGTCATATAATTATCTTTATTCAATTCCTCGCCTAAAAATCTTTCGTAATTACCGATGTCCTGGTCAGTCTCCAAACCATCTTGAGTGACAAAAACTTCGCCATGTTCAGTTGGATTCATTGTTCCCGCATCTACATTAACATATGGGTCAATTTTTATGGCGGTCACTTTATATCCCCTACTTTTTAGTAAGCGGCCAATTGAAGATACGGCGATTCCTTTACCTAGACCAGAAAGGACACCACCCATTACAAATATAAATTTTACCTGCTTTTTCTTCATAAAGATTTTATATTAAGTTTAGCCATCGCTTTCATCTCATCAATTACAATTTCTATTTTTGATATCCCAAGTTGCTTTAGGGCCTTCTCAATTTTTATATTATCTTTTTTTAATTTCACGCCTGTTTCTTTTTCTATCACTTTTATTATATCATTTTCATGGACAGCCGCAAAGAGATGTCCCTCCTTATTTGCTTTGGTTTTAATTATGAATTCTTTTTTTGTGATTTTTTCAATATTATTTCTTAGCTTTTGCCCCTCTTTTACCTTTATTTTATCATCTTTCTTCGTTTTTTTTATCACCGACTCTAATTTTTTAGTGGTAGCGGGTTCAGCCAACTCTTTAGCAAAAAGAAAATTACGGGCATAACCGGAGGAAACATTTTTCACCTCTCCTTTTTCCCCTAATTTATCAATTTTTTCTAATAAGATTACTTTCATTATTTTTATTGTTAATATAATATTTCAAAATTATTATACTTATCTCCACTGGCTATAAATTCTTTTTTTATAGTCTTTATTTCTCCAGGCGAGCTATTTTTAAGCCAATTAAGCAATTTTTTAAGGCTATCCTCTTCCCCTTCAGATACTATTTCAACTGTTCCATCCCTTAAATTCTTAACAAAACCTTTTAATTTTAATGACTCAGCTTTTCTACTGGCCTCATACCTCATTCCGACACATTGTACTTTTCCGGAAATAATTATTCTTATTTTCGAATTCATTATTTAATTATTGATTTCTTCGATTATTAATTCCACTGCTTTATCTAGCTGCGGATCAAGATCATTATCAAAGTCATCTAAGGTCAGCTCAATATGAACATCCGGTTCAATACCGTTATGATCAATTGAATTGCCTTCCGGGGTAAGCCATTTGGCGGTAGTAATTTTTAGAGAGGAGCCGTCAAAAAGTTGTTCATATTCCTGAACCGAGCCCTTGCCGTATGATTTTTCGCCGACTAATGTTGCTAAACCATATTCGCTAAGCGCACCGGCTAAAATTTCCGCTGCGGAAGCAGAACCGCCGTTAATTAAAACCATCATGGGATAACCAACAAGGGTGGCATTACCTCGGGCTAAATATTGTTTTGTCTCGTTGTTTGAAAACTGCTCAATTAATATAACCCCTTCTTCGATAAATTCGGAAGTAACTCCAACAGCCGTATCGAGATAACCGCCGGAATTATCCCTTAAATCAATTATTAAACCATCAATTCCTGTCAGATTAAAATAATTTGAAGCTTTTGTCAGATTGTTTTCTGTGTCATCACTGAAATTGCTTATTTCTAAATAGCCAATTTTGTTATCTTCGATATTAATAATTCCCCATTCAACACTTTCCACTTTTATGGTATTTCTGACAATGGTAATTTCCCCTGTTTCTTCTTCACCTTCATGCTGAATTAAAAGTATTACTTGCGTTCCTTTTTCCCCGCGAATAAGACTGGTCGCATAATCAAGAGAAATTCCGGTTGTATTTAGACCATTAATTTCTAAAATTTTATCTTTTGCTATTAGGCCTGCATTTTTAGCGGGAGAATCGTCCAAAGGAGCAATAACCACTAGTTGATCATTTTTTATCCCAATCTCCGCTCCAATACCTTCAAAGCTCCCAGTAATTTCATTCAAAAACATTTCTGAAAGTTCAGGGTCAAGAAAAGAAGAATAAGGATCATCCAAGCTGCTTACCAGCCCGGTTAAGGCCCCATAAAGCATTTTTTGTTCGTCTATCGGCTGTTCAACATATTTTTCCTGAATTGTTTCCCAGACTTCTTTAAAAAGGTTAAAATTAACTTCCTGATTTTTGTTTGAGAGAGAGTCTATTGTTTCTCCCAAACTTAAAATAGGGGTAAATCTATATTTAGAAGACATGCCAATATAAAGACCGCAGCCAAAGCTGATTACAATGAAAATGATCAAAGAAATTATAAAGTATTTTGTTTTTTTGCTATAACTATTATTATTCATTTATCTTTTTTATTTTCGCTCCTATTTTTTTTAATCTTTCAACTATTCTTTCATACCCCCGGTCAATAACCTCCGCTTTGGAAATTTCAGTAATCCCCTGGGCGATAAGCCCAGCAATAATAAGAGTTGCTCCCGCCCTTAAATCCGGACTTTGAATCTCTTTACCGTAAAGGGGGGTAGGACCCGAAATCAAAACACGGTGTGGATCACAAATAACAGCATTGGCTCCCATTTTATTTAATTCTTTTATATGACTAAGCCTGGCCTCAAATAACGGGTCATGAATCAAGCTGGTTCCTCTGGCCTGCGTAGCTAAAACTGAAAAAGGGGCCTGCAAATCAGTGGGAAATCCCGGGTAAGGCATAGACTGGATTTTGAAAGATTTTAAAGAAGGGCTTTTTAATATTTTTAGGTAATTATCGCCTTTTTGAATTTTAACGCCGGCGCTTTGGAGTTTTAGCATTACTATTTCTAGATGTTCAGGAATAATCTTATTTATTACTAATTCGCTTTTGGTGACCGCGGCGGCGATCGCAAAAGTTCCTGCTTCAATTTGATCGGGGATTATTGAGTATTCAACACCGTTTAATTTTTTTACGCCGGTGATTTTAAGGGTATGAGTGCCTATTCCTTCAATTTTGGCTCCCATTTTATTGAGAAAATTGGCTAAATCCTGAACATGAGGTTCAGCAGCGGCTAGTTTAATAATGGTTTTACCTTTGGCCAACACCGCGGCCATAATCGCATTTTCAGTTGCCGTTACTGAAAATTCTGGTAAAATAATAGTATTACCCTTTAGTTCATTAGCCGTTAATATGTATTCATCAACTTCCTTTTTTATCTTTGCCCCTAATTTCTTAAAAACGTAAAGATGGGTATCAATAGGGCGATTACCGATAATACAGCCTCCTGGCTGAGGTATCCGCACCTCCTTAAAGCGTGAAAGAAGAGGGGCCATCAAAAGAATGGAAGAACGCATGGCCTGCACCTTTTTTTTATCCAGGCGGCTGGGATTGACATTTTCGCAAGAAATACTTACACTCCCCTTTTGTTGACTAATCTTTGCCCCTAAGCCGGACATTATTTCTAAAAGTGTCCCAACATCCAAAATATCAGGTATATTCTTAATTAAGCATTCATCCGAACTTAAAAGACAAGCCGCCAGTATAGGAGTGGCCGCGTTCTTCATCCCGGAAATATCAATCTCCCCTTTTAAGTTATATCCCCCTTCAATTACTAATTTTGACATAGTTATCCTATAAATACATTTACATATATTTTATCGGTAAAACGCAATAAAGTCAAAGATGGACCTAAAACAAAGAAGAATCTTTTATATCACTTTAATCAGCCTATTTGCGTTATTGGCTCCTTTTTTAATTCTTTATGCGGCTGGTTATAATTTAGCCTTTTTTCAAAGAAAAATTATAAAAACCGGACTCTTGGTTATAAACTCATATCCCCGTAATTCTGATATTTACCTGGATGATATTATTACTAAAAAAAGAACCCCCATAAATATTTCCAATCTTATTCCCAAAGAATATAATATTGAAATAAAAAAAGCCGGATATTATTCCTGGCAAAAAAATCTGACCGTCTTGCCAAACACTTCAATTTTTGCCGATGAAATTAGTCTTTTTAAAATAAATCCCGTTAAAGAGAGCTATTTCAGCGGTAATATAATCATTTCAGAAACGGACCAAGATAAACAAAGAATGGCTATTTTAACCGGTGAAAAGGCAAAAAAATCTATTGTCGTTATTGATTTAAATAATAAAACCAAAAAAATAATTAAAGAAAATATTGATTTTGAGGTTAAGGATATAAATTGGCATGAAAATAATTTAATCGTGGAAAAAGAAAATAATGGGGGATCAGATTATATTATTCTTAATACATATTCTCCGGAAGAAACGCTCTTATCTGGCATTACTATTCAAAATTTTGAAAAAATTATCGGACACTCTAACGGTTTTATTTATGGTCTTTCCGTTGACACTGTCTATAAAATTGATCTGGAAAATAAAAAAATCGAAGCCATAAGCAAACATCCTATAAATGATATTATCATAAACAAAAATAATTTACTTTTAATTTCTTTGACAGAAGGTGGCACTAATTTAATAAAAGTAGAAAATGGAATTTCTGAAATAATTGAAAACTTTGATGGCCTATACCATGACTTTATTAATCTGACTGATAATTATTTTCTCATGAAAAATGAAAATAAATTTATTTTTTATACTTTGAACGAAGAGGAAAATTCTGTTTTTATCGAAACTCAAATTACCTCCGCAGAAATAGCGCCCAAAAAAGATAAAATCCTTTATTATAATGATAATGAACTTTGGTTTTATGATATTAAAGAAGAAAAAACTCACTTGATTAACAGACAGTCAGGAACCATAAAAGAAGCCTGCTGGTATCCCATAAATGAATATATTATTTATAATTTAGACAATGTAATTAAAGCAACCGAAATTGACTTAAGAGATAAACGCAACGAATATAACCTTTATTCCGAGACAGAGAGTATAAAAATACATAAGATTTTTAAAAGTAAGTACATTATTCTGGAAACAAAAAAAGAGCAAAATGACGAGCTCTTTTCCCTGAAAATACAGTAATTTATTCTTTTTTGGCAACCATGTTAGAAGCTCTTAATAAAGAATCAAAAGTCCCCGCGTCTGTCCATTCATTTTTCACAATCGCAAATTTCATATTTCCCTTTTCAATAAAATGATTGTTAACGTCGGTAATTTCCAATTCTCCCCGATCGGAAGGCTTCAACGTTTTTATAATCTCAAAAACTGAATTATCATAAAGATATAACCCGGTGACCGCGAACTTAGATTTTGGATTCTTGGGTTTTTCTTCAATTTTTAAAATTTTATCCCCTTCTATTGTGGCTACCCCAAATCTTTCCGGATCATCAACTTCCTTTAGAAAAACCATCGCCCCTTCTGAAGTTTTCGAAAAATCATTAATGGCCGAGGTAAAATTATCGATATATATATTATCGCCTAATATAACGGCAATTTTTTCTTCATCCGCAAAATCTTCAGATAAGCCCAGGGCCTGGGCAATCCCGCCGGCTTTTTCCTGAATTTCATAAGTTAAATTGATGCCAAACTCTTTACCCGAACCCAAAAGATTTAAAAAATGGCCAGCGTGTCCAGGGCCTGAAATTATCAGAATATCCTTAATACCAGCCTTTGATAAAGTATTTAAGGGATAATAAATCATCGGTTTGTCATAAACCGGCAAAAGATGCTTATTTGTGACTTTGGTCAGTGGAAGCAGACGAGTGGCTGTCCCACCCGCTAGGATAATACCTTTCATATATTTTTACTTAACTTAATTATTCTATTAAACAATATTATTTGTGTCAAATGCCCAATTAATGATAATATATAAATATTAACAATTAAGTACAAATATATGGGAAAAATTTTTATCACCGGGACAGGCGGTCAAATTGGTTCTGAACTCACTCCTGCTTTGGCAGAAAAATACGGAAAAGAGAATATCATCATGACCTACCACTCAAAAGAGCTTTCAGATGAATTGAAAGAATGCGGTACTGTTATTAAATTAGATGTTACTGACAACGAAAATTTAAAAAAAGTTTTTGAAGAAAATAATATATCGCAAATTTTCCATCTGGTCGGAATCTTATCAGCCACAGGCGAACAAAAACCTGACTTAGCCTGGAAGGTTAACATGGAAAGCTTGAAAAGTATGCTTGATCTGGCTAAAGAGTATAAAGTTGAAAAAATGTTTTGGCCCAGTTCTATTGCCGCCTTTGGACCGACTACTCCGGTTGATAATACTCCCCA
>CBDUSL010000010.1:0-20188 GCA_965370265.1 uncultured bacterium
AAATTTCGTTGACCGGCAAAACAACGATATTTTAAAATATTTTCCGGGTTTAAATAATACTGTCGGATTGCTTCTATATGCGTAGATGAATTTTTGATATTTTGATTATTATGTAAAATCCAGTTAAAAAAATGATTTACGTCATTTTTTGCCGGCCAAAGATCGGTGATTAAATTATTGCTTGTTTTGTCTTTTGATTCTACTGACTCAATTTTTTCATCTAAGGGCTGTAAAATAATAGAAGTATTGGGCAATGCCTGTAAATATTCAATTAAATCCGGCGCCCCCTTAATATTTTGAGCGGTAATTAACAGGCCGACTTCTAAATTAATCCCTTTTTGATTTATAAGCTCAATTGCTTTTTTCGCCTGGTCAAAGGCTAGCGAATGTCCGCGTAAGGTATTATGTATTTCTTTGTTTAAGCTGTAGAAAGAAATTTTAACGGTATCTAATCTTGCCTCTTTCATTTCATCCAGAGTTTTTTCATCGATTAATAATCCATTGGAATTAAGGGCTATTTTATAAAAATATTTTTTTAATTCTTTGATAAGAAAAAGACAAAGACCCTTTCTTATTAATGGTTCTCCGCCATTTATTTCTACGAAAGTACTCGGTTTTAATGTGCTGGATAATTTGTCAACTATATTTTTCCAGTCCTCTTTATCTAATTCATCATGATTAGTTTTTTGCCAAATAGAACAAGATTGGCAGCGAAAATTGCAGCGCATAGTAATGATGAGGCTTAAAAATTCCGGAGGAATTGTATATTGACCGGTTTGATAACTTATTTCTTTGTATAGTTTTTCTATTATTTTACTCATAGTAATACTTATAAACACTATCTTAATTATACCAAATTATAATAATTAACAAAAAAACAGCCAATCTTAGCTGTTTTTAAGTATTTATGCTGGCAAAGTTATTTAAACCCTTTCTACATATTTTCCGGTTTCAGTGTTAACCCGGATTGTATCGCCGTTTTTTATAAAAATAGGAACTTTTATTTTGTGTCCAGTTTCAAGAACGGCGTCTTTGGTGACAGATCCCTGGGCCGTATCCCCGCGGATTCCTTCACTGGTTTGAGTAACTTTCAACTCTATTTTTATAGGAATGTCTATATTAATCGCTTTCCCTTCAAAATTTAATAGATCAACATCTGATCCTTCTTTAATAAAGTTGATTTTCTCCCCAATTTGGTTTTTGGATAATGAAAACTGCTCGTATGTTTTTTCGTCCATAAAAAAATAATTTTCTCCTTCTTGGTAGAGAAAATTAGCGGTTGAACGGACTAATTCTGCTTCTTCAAACTTGTCTGAACTTTTAAAGTTTTTTTCCAGGACATTGCCGGTGATGAGATTTTTCATTTTTGTCTGGAGAATCGCTCCTCCTCGGCCCATTTTTACATGCTGAGTTTTAACAACCCGGTATGGCTCTCCTTCAAATTTAAAATTACTGCCGATTTTTAAATCACTAATGGAAAGCATATTATTTTTGGGTATAAGGAATCAAAGCCATAAAACGAGCCCTCTTAATCGCTTGGGAGAGTTTTCTTTGGTGTTTCATGCAGACTCCGCTTCTTCTTCGGGGAATAATTTTGAAATATGAAGAAGTAAAACGCTGAAGAGTTTGAATATCTTTATAGTCTATTTCTTTAATTCCGTTAGTACAAAAGTAACAGGATTTATTTTTCGGTCTAAGCATAAGTTTATGGTTTAAAATGGAATATCCTCTACATTTATTTCCTCTTCGGCCTTTGCCTCCGGCTGAGCGGTGTTATTGTCTCCGGCGGGAGCGTCGCCTTTTTTATCGAGCATAATCATATTTTCGGTGATAATATCCGTGCGGTATTTTTTTACGCCAGTTGGGTCTTCCCATGAGCCGGTTTGGAGGCGTCCTTCAATATAAACTTTACTGCCTTTTTTGAGGTATTGCTGGCATATTTCAGCCAGTTTGCCCCAGGCGACTACATTATGAAACTCAACTTTGGACTGCTTTTCACCGGTTGATGGATTTTTCCAGACACGATTAGTAGCGACTCCAAAAGAAGCAACACTCTGGCCAGAAGAAGTGGTTCTGGTTTCTGGATCTCGGGTCAAATTTCCGATGATCATGGCTTTGTTTAAATTCATAATTTTAATTGGTTATAGATTTAGTAATTTGCGGTTTAATTTTATTTAAATTTAAGATTTATTCCTCTATTATGTCATCCTGAAGAATTTCATCCAATTTGGCGTCAAGTTCTTCAATGCTTACTTTTTCCTTTTTCTCTTCTTTTTTTCTCCCTTTGAGAGATCCACCTTGGGCGGGCTTTTCTTTTTCTTCCACTTCTTTTTTAAAAACGGGCACTTCTTTTTTGAAGACAGGAGAGATGGATACTTTTCCCGCGGACGGGATCCCGCTTTGCGGTGATTTTGGCTTTTCTTCTTCTTCTTTCGCGGGTTCCTTGCTAACAATCATAAAACGGATAATCTCGTTCATTGGCTTTAATTTTTTATTCAATTCAATTAATTTTTCAGATTCAAGCTCAAATTGACTTAGGACATAAAAACCCACTTTCATCTTATTAATTGGGTAAGCCAATTTCTTTTTACCCAGATTTTCGGTGGAAATAATCTTGCCTTCAGCTTTTTTTACTAATTCCTCAAAAGTAGCCATAATTTTTGGCTGTTCTTCCTCGGATATTTCACTATTGATAATATAGAGTATTTCGTAATTCGACATTATTAATATGTTTTAAAGATAAAAAAACAAGCTTGAATTAGCTTAAAGAAATATTAACACGTAATTAAAAAATTGGCAAGAGATAAGAGAGGTATTTATTAAGTAGCGAAAAAACAGTATAATAAGAATTATGTATAAGTATTTCTTTATCTTGGGCCGGAATAGGGTTCTTTCTGTGGCTGAAATTAGCTCTGTTTTTTGTAAACACAGAGTGTTTGACTTTAAACCTGTTTTTCTGGAGAAAGAGGTTTTTGTGGTTGAAACCCTCCAAAAAGTGGATCTTAAACGGATAAATAATGATTTGGGAGGGGTGATAAAATGCGGGATAATTATTTCAGAAAAAGAAAAAGGATCTGAGCTTAAAAAGAGTTTAAGTGAGTTATTAAAAATTGAAACAATCCTGGAAATTATTAAAAAAACAGACAAAAAAATAATGCTTGGATTTAGTCTCTATGTGCAAAAACAAAAGATTTTTGGCGAGGTGAAGAACTTGTTGCAGGGTCTTTTTATAGATTTAAAAAAAGAGTTTAAAAATAAAGGGATTACCAGCCGGGTTGTTTCCTCATCCGGCCGGACATTGTCATCAGTGGTGGTAAAGAAAAATAAATTGATTACTCAGGGAGCAGAGCTAAATTTTTTTATTTTTGGCTCAAAAATACTGGTTGGCCGGACAGAATGCCTTCAGGATTTTGAAAGTTTTGGCTTTCGTGACTTTAGCCGCCCGGCTCGGGATATGGAAATAGGGATGATGCCGCCTAAACTGGCCAGGATAATGATAAATATTTCCGGGGCTAATAAAAATGATATTCTCCTGGATCCGTTTTGCGGCTGCGGCACTATTTTACAGGAAGCTTTGCTTTTAGGCCTGCAAAAAATAGTTGGTTCTGATGTTAGTTCTAATGCGGTTAATAAAACTAAAATTAATATTAAATGGCTCCGGGAAAAATACAGGATTAATGACAGAAAAATTAGGATATTTGAAATGGACATCTTAAATATTAGTAGAGAATTAAAAGAAAATTCAGTTGACGTGGTAGTGACGGAGCCATACCTTGGCCCTGCTTTGAAAAAAAATATTAGTTCAAAAAAAATAAAAAAGACAACCGATGAACTTATTCATCTTTACCGAATTTTTTTCCGGGAAATAAAAAAGGTTTTACGAAAGCGGGGAAAAATAGTTATTATCTGGCCCGTCTTTAAGGCCCAAAAAGGTTTTATCAATTTGCCGATTTTAGACGAAGTAATTAAAATGGGTTTTTCGCAGGAAAGAATATTGCCCGAAAGCTTAAAAAATAAGTCTTTTTCTGAACTTACCCGCCGGGGATCAGCCATCTATTCCCGTGAAGATCAAAATGTATTAAGAGAAATATTTATTTTTTCCGCCAAAGGCGGATCAGCCTCTGGCTGAAGATATGAAATATATAATTAACAAGGTATATTAAGTGCTTAATAGGAAAATAGAAAACATTTGGTTTTATACCGCTATTTTTTGTGTGGTTATTGTTCTTCTTAACGTTTTTTATACTCAAGTAGTGGCTTTTGAAATGGAGAATAATGAATCGCTGTTATATGTCAAAAAAACAGCCGAAAAAAAAGAAATAACTCTTATATTCGGCGGGGATGTTATGCTGGCCAGGACAGTGGAACAAAAAATCCTAGCGGCGGATGACTTCAGCCTTCCATTTCGAAAAATTGCCGATGAATTTTCGGGAGCCGATTTAGCTTTTGTAAATCTTGAATCGCCTTTTTATGATGGCGGTTCGGCCACTCCAAACGGCAGTGTAGTTTTTCGGGCTCTTCCTGATTCTATCCAAGGTTTACAACTAGCCGGCATTGATATTGTTTCTCTGGCTAACAACCATTTTGGCAATCAAGGTGTTGCCGGCGAAAGGTATACTTTCCAACTTCTGAACGAAAATAATATTGAATATTGCGGAGCGGGAGAAAATTTTTTAGAAGCTCATACGGCCAAGATTATTGAAATAAATGATACTAAAATCGGATTTCTTGCTTACGCTTATCCAGAAACTCTGTATGTAGCCGGAAATAACTCTCCTGGAGTGGCTAATATGGATATTAGTCAGATGAAAAAAGATGTTGAGATATTAAGCAATTCGGTTGATTTTGTGGTCGTCTCGATGCATGCCGGGGCCGAGTACACCCATAATCCTGGCAGTTTTCAGGTTGATTTTGCTCATGCGGCCGTTGATTCGGGAGCTGATTTAATAATTGGTCATCATTCTCATGTGGTGCAAACTACAGAAAAATATAATAACAGCTATATTATTTATGGCCTGGGTAATTTAGTATTTGACCAAATGTGGTCAGAAGAAACCCAGCAGGGAGTGGTGGCTAAAGTGATGTTAGAAGATAGCGGATTAAAATCAATTGAATTTAATCCGGTCCATATTTATGATTACAATCAGCCGGATTGGGCTGACGAAGATGAGACTAGCCAGATTCTTAATGATATGAATTTAAAGAATGGTACTATAGAATTTTAAAAACCCCCGTAGCATGGACGGGGGTTAAGAAGGGATCGGATATGGGACAAGTTATTTTTCGGGTGGGGGAATATCTTCCGTATATTTAAGAAAAGTTAAAGCTTCTCTTTGTATATCTGTGAATGTCAGCAAGTTTGCCTCCTTATTTCCAACCATTTTGAGCCCGGCATTTTATTCCTTTATACCAATGGGCTCTTTGTTGAGAGTGTCTTGGTCTGATGATTCACCTCCCTTTTTGGAATGTGCTTTGTATTTTTATATTACCTTAAAAAGAGTATTTTCGTCAAACTTATCTAAAAAGAAAGTGGATAACATCGCCGTCTTGAACTAAATAATCTTTACCGACAATTTTTATTAATCCTTTTTCTTTGGCCTTTAACTCTGAACCTACTTTAATTAATTCTCCGAATTTAATTACCTCGGCTTTTATAAATCCTTCCTGAAAATCTGTGTGAATAATCCCGGCTGTTTCCGGAGCGAGCGCCCCATTTTTAAAAGTCCAAGCACGCACTTCTTTTGGTCCGCCTGTAAGGAAAGTTCTTAAATCAAGAAGGTGGTATCCTTCTTTTATTAATTTATCAAGACCGGATTCTTCAAGGCCCAGGTCTTTTAAGAATTCTTCTTTTTCTTCTTTTGAATCCAGGTCAGCCACTTCTGATTCTAATTTGGCGGAAATGATAACTACTTCCGAATCATTTTGTTGGGCAATTTCTTGTACTTGTTTAACATATTCATTTTCTTTGTTTAAGTTATTTTCGTCAACATTACAACAATAAATCTGTTTTTTTTGGGTAATTAACTGAAGTTCCTGAATGGCCAAAGTTTCGTCTTTATCAAATTCTATACTTCTGGCAGGAAGGCCTTGGCCAAGGCCCTTTTCCAGTTTTTCAAGCAAGGGAGTGATAAATTTGGCTTTTTTAGCCACTTCTTTATCCTGAGACTTAATTTGTTTTTCCAGTGATTCTTTCCTTTTTTGTACGGTTTCGAGATCAGCCAAAGCCAGTTCGGTTTCAATAATTTCGATATCTTCTTTTGGATTTACTTCACCGCTGACATGCACAACGTCGCTGTTTTCAAAGCAGCGCACGACATGGGCGATTACTTTTACCAGTCTAATATTTTCTAAAAATTTATTACCCAAACCTTCGCCCTTGGAGGCGCCTTTAACTAGTCCTGCGATATCAAAAAATTCGACAATAGTTGGAATTACTTTTTCCGGTTTATATATTTTGGCTAGTGCAGCCAATCTTTGGTCAGGGACGCTAACAACACCCACGTTTGGTTCAATCGTGCAAAAGGGATAATTCTGGATATCAATTTGTTGTTCAGTCAGCGCCTTAAAGAGGGTGGATTTACCCACATTAGGCAAGCCAACAATTCCAATAGAAAATGACATTATTTTTTTATTTCACAATATGATTTACTAAGTCTTTTCGCTTTTGAAAGTGAAAGTATTTTAATTATTTCCGCATGCTCAATTTCGGCCTCTTTCAAGGAAATATTTTGTACTACTGTTTCTAATTCAATAAATTTTCCTAACCCAAAAACTGTATCTAGATGTACTCTTGTGTTTTTATAAATCCACAAATAACGAATTTTTTTTATAATTTTTTTGATGCCGATACTTTCTTGTAGAAGATTTTTTATGGCCTTAGTTTGATTTATTTTTAGACTAATAATTTGAAAATTTGATATCTTGGGTCCCTTTTTATTCGGTCGCTGATAAAATATTAGTTCATATGAGTGATTGTTTATTTCTCTTATTTTAAGGCGACCAGTTTTGCAATAATAATATGTATCAAGCTGACTTAATTTTTCTACATATTTTGCCCCATTTTTATTAAGAGATTTTTTGATTACTCCGAAATCTTTAATAAAAAATTTTGATTCTATGTTTTTCATGAATGTTTTATTTTTTTAAATCTTTTAAAACTTTATAAATATGTTTAAAAGCGATTTTTTTGGGAGGATTATTTATGGAAAACCATTTAATGTCCTTGACATCATCCTGGGGTTTGAGTTGGCCAGAGTATTTTACCAGGTAATATAAATTTAAAGTAGAGTAATTTTCGCATTTATCCTGGTATTTGTCTATGTGAACACCAAAGTATTCTGTTTTGACAACTTTAATATTCAACTCTTCTTTCATTTCACGGGCGAGTGCTTTTTCGGGATGTTCATTTGCCTCTATAAATCCGCCTGGCAGATCCCAGTAGTTTTTAAAGGGATTAATTCCACGTTGGCTAAAAAGTAGTTTTCCGTTTTTTAAAAACAATCCCGTTACTGTCGGGGCAGGATTCTTGTAATAAATAAAATGGCAGGCTGGGCAGTAAGTTCTTTTAGGATCGCCTTTGTGAAAAACTTTTTTCTCTAATTTAGTTTTACAGAGAGGGCAATATTTATACATTTTTATTCATATATTCAGCGGAAAGATAAGTATTTTCTAGAAGAAAAGCAACAGTCAGAGGTCCTACACCGCCCGGAACAGGAGAGATAGCTTTTACTTTATTAATCACATCATCAAAATCCACATCGCCAACCGTTTTTCCTTCTTCAGAGCGGTTAGTGCCGATATCAATGATTGTACAACCCTCTTTGATCATACTATTTTTTAATAGCTTTGGCCGGCCATAGGCAATTATAATAATGTCGGATTTTTTGGTTGTGTCCTGAAAAAACTCCCCTTGTTTTTCGACAATAACTTCCGCTTTTTTTTTCTCCAGAAGATATTTTAAGGGTTTGATAAAAACATCACTGTTGGCCAAAAGAGCTACTTTCTTTCCTTTGAGGGGAGTTTTTGCCTTTTTTAATAAAGCAAAAACGCTTTTTATAAGACCGGGCTCAATTACTTTTTGTCCCTCCAAAATTTTACCAATACTAAAGGGGTGAAATCCATCTGCATCTTTTTGCCATTTAATTTGCTTAATGATGCGGTCTTCGTTTAAATGCCTGGGTAAAGGCAGTTGGACGACGATGCCGTGGATTCTGGGGCTTTTGTTTAACTCTTCTACTTTTTCTAAAATCTCTTTTTCTTGGGAAAGAGGATTGAACAGGTGTTTTTCAAAATAAATTCCTGATTTTTTACAGGCCTGTTCTTTTAGCTTAACATAAAGATGGGAAGCCTTGTTATCACCCACCAAAACAACGGCTAAACCGGGCGTAAAACTGGCTTGGCTTACTTTTTCCTTTAAATTTTTTTTAATTTGTTCGGCTAATGCCTTCCCGTCAATAATATTAGCCATAAGTTATCTTAATTCAGGATAAAGCGGATGTTTTTTAGTCAAATCTTTTACTATTTTTAAAGCCCCGTTCTTTATCGCTTCATGGCGAGGATGCTTTAAAACCTGAGCAATAGTTTGACCGATTAGTTTCATATCTCTTTCCTTAAATCCACGAGTAGTTAAGGCAGGAGTGCCAAGGCGAATACCGGAAGGATCAAGCGGTTTTCGTTCGTCATCTGGGATCATATTTTTATTAACGGTGATTTTTACTTCATCAAGTATGTCTTGGGCTTCTTTACCGGAGAGGCCAAAGGGGGTGACGTCGGTTAGAATAAGGTGATTTTCGGTGGTACCAAAACAAATTTTGAAATCAGCGTTTTTTAAAGTGTCACAAAGAACTTTAGCATTTTTCTTTATTTGAATGGCATATTTTTTAAAGGAAGGAAGCATAGCTTCGCGGAAAGCCACGGCTTTCGCGGCAATGTTATGTTCATGCGGCCCTCCTTGAAGGCCTGGAAAAACAGCCTTGTCAATCGCTTCGGCGAATTTTTCTTTACACATAATCATCCCGCCCCTGGGTCCGCGCAGAGTTTTGTGAGTGGTGGTAGTAACTACATCAAAAAGAGGAACCGGATTATTCATCTCGTCAGCGGCGATAAGCCCGGCAATATGGGCGATATCGGCCATAGTAATAGCGCCTACTTCATCGGCAATTTCTTTAAACTTCTGGTAATCAATCTCACGGGAATAAGCAGAATAGCCGCAGAGAATTATTTTCGGCCGGTGCTCTCTGGCCAGTCTGGCTACTTGATCAAAATCAATCAATCCTTCGGGGGTGGTTTTGTATCTGACAAAATTATAAAGTTTAGCCATATAAGTGACCGGGTGGCCGTGAGTAAGGTGGCCTCCATGGGAAAGGTCCATACCCAGGACAGTATCGCCTGGCTCAAGCAGAGCAAAATAAACAGCCACATTAGCCGGAGCGCCAGAGAGCGGCTGAACATTAGCATGTTCAGCGCCAAACAATTGTTTGGCCCGGCTGATGGCCAGTTGCTCCGTGATATCAACATTTTCCGTGCCACCATAGTATCTTTTGCCCGGATATCCTTCCGAGTATTTATTGGTTAGAACGCTGCCCAAAGCTTCCAGAACGGACATGGAAACAAAATTTTCCGAAGGAATCAATTCCAAACCTTCTTTTTGCCTTTTAATTTCCAGAGCAATCGCCCCAGCCACCTCTTTATCGGTTCTTTTTAGATGTTTCATAAGTGCTCTTATTTTATCAGAAAATGCCTTTTTTGGCGAGATTGTATTTATTCTTTAGGTGTGATAAAAAGAAGGGAGAAAAATGTACATTGTCAGAGGAGGAAATGATGGTTAATCAGCCAAAAGAATCCACTCCGTTTATGAAATTACTGGGGATTCGTGAGCTTGGAAAATTTAACAAAAAAAAGAGGGAATATACGCTGACCATTTACCCGGGAGATTCTCGAGCAACAAGCCATTTTGGAACAGTCCATGGTGGGTATATTGCCGGAGTATTTGATGACGCTTTTGGCATGCTGTCTTATTATATTTATGGGGTCAATGCCGCCACTACCAGGGAAACTTATATTAAGTTTCATAAGATGCTTAAAATAAGATCTGAGGAAGCGGTTATTTTTCAAGTCAGCGTACTGGAAGAAGCGGATGATCTTATTGAAATGAAAGGGGTAGTCAAAAAAGGCAAGTATGTTATTGCTACCAGCCAAAGTGTTTGGAAATTAAGAAAAAATAGGTAGCTCTTAAACCGTCGAACTCAGCTCGACGGTTTTTTTTATTTCGTGATAAAAAGCCCCGCGTAGCGGGGCTAAGATTTATTTTATTTTTTTGTTATTATTTAGAGAATCGTAAAGGTGTCAAACATTGCCTCAATAGTATTTTTGAGTTTTAGCCAAGAGTCTTCTTGAGTCCCGCCGGTAATAACAAAAGTTTGGCCATCCTTCATGAATATTAGTTGGAGACTATGAATATCAACTCCGTCTTGAGTGGTTATATGCTCAAAAATATGACCGAAGGTATTGTTTTTATTGTTTGACTTGTCAATAATATATTCAAGGCCAGTAAATTCACTTAAGGCTAATTTGGATTGGATAATAACTTCATCGAATAAATCTTGAGTAAGATCCTCTGTGAAGGTTGCTGAATTTATGTTTACCATAGCCCTGTCACTTTCATCTGTTTCTTCAGGAGTATAGATAGCGGTGACATTATCATCGGTATCTCTTTCCCAGCCTTCGGGATACTGAATAGAGAAATTATAAACACTGTCTGTGTAAGGGGTAGCCACTAAGGTTTGGGCGGGGATACCTGTATTTATGTTGGCTGTGGAGTTAGTTGTGCTAGTTTCTTCGGAATTAAACACTCCTGTGACAAATAAAATAACAAGGACAATTACGACCACTCCAACAACAATGCCAATAAGCATACCTGGAGAAGTTGCCCCACGCTGGTTTTTTGTGTTTTTCATAAGTTTTATATCAATAATAAGTTAGGCTTATAGATTTATTATAAATGTTGAGTGACATATTGTAAAGGAATAAAACAACGCATCTTAGAAAAGATGCGTTGGGATTTTTTTTTATTTCTCAGCCACTTTCCTGCCCGCCGTCTGCGACAACAGGCAGGCGGGAGTGGCGTACACATAAACAAGCGTATCAGATTGAAGTCTGTATGAAGGCTAAACAAATCTTCATTTTTTTAAGTTTTTATCATGTAAGTGTTATCTAGGTGATAATCTAATTTTTTATAATATTCTCTTACCCCAATTCCTGAAATTACCGCTATTTTTTGGTATTCTTTTTGTTTAGCCATTTTTTCCGCTTCTCGCATTAATTTTTTACCCAGGCCTAAATGTTGAACAGTTCCTTTTTTTTCAAATAGAGGAATAGATTGGCCATAAGTGTGGAGTTCTCGAATCATGGCAGTACTTGATTTATCAATTCTTAGTCTTAAAAAAGCATAAAGAGTTTTCTTGTCTTTTGATTCGAAGCTAAAAAAATATTCTTTTCCGCCCGAGGCCTTGTATATTCTTTTTACAAAAGTTAAATCTTTTTTGACTGGTTTTTCCCTGGCCTCGCGGCAGCGAATACATTTGCATTTCACCCCTCGTTCATGCAAAAGCTGGCGAAGATTAGTCACTTTATTACCGGCTTGAATATAGTCAGAAGGAATATCTCTGATTAGCCGGTTAATCCGGACATAAGGAGGGACAATTTTTTTAATATCGGTTAATAATTTATCCAAAGTTTTTTGCGAATAGGGTTTGTATTTTTTTTGCTGCCAGACTTTATAAAGCTTGGCTGTTTTTAAAACAACACAAGGGTATATTTTTAGCATGTCCGGCTGAAAACGCTCATCAGAGAAAATGGTTTTAAACATTTTAAGATCTTTGGCCGGGGTTGAACCGGGCAGATTAGGCATGAGGTGATAAATAATTTTAAAACCGTAGTTTTTTAATATTTTAGTCGCCCTAACAATATCTTCTAAACCATGGCCTCGGTTATTCTTTTTTAGTATATCAGGATAAATTGACTGAACGCCTATCTCTACTCTGGTACAGCCCAGCTCTCTCATCCTCATTGCCTCTTGGCCGGTAATTAAATCAGGCCTGGTTTCCAGAGAAAGGCCAATAATTCGGTGAAGAGCTTTTTCATTTATTTTTTGCCCTCGAGATAAATTTTTAGAGGTTTTTTTATTACATGCATCAAAGCATCTTTTGATAAACCAGGTTTTATACTTGTCCGGATATGCGGTCCAGGAACCGCCCAGAACTATTAATTCAATTTTGTCTGTTGGATGTCCGGTCATGGCCAGAGCGGATAATCTCATTTTAACCTGTTTAAAGGGATCAAATTTATTCGCAAAAGCTCTTTGAGCGGCCGGCTCTTTTTTTAAGTAACTTTTAGGCATCCCTTTTTCATTTGGACAATACAAACACTGGCCAGGGCATTTATAGGGCTTAGTCAAAACAGTAACAACGCTTACCCCGGAAAGAGTTCTTACTTTTCTTCGGCGGAGGAGCTTTATAATAGTTTCATTTTTTCTAATTTTTTTATTTTTAACCAGTTGCTGATATGAGCTAATCAGAGTAATATTAGAAACAAGAGAAGAGCCGTATTTTTTGGCAAATTCCCTTTTGATTTTCGAAAGCTGGTCAAAAGATTCAACTTTTTCCCTTATTAGCTTTCGGATAATTTTTTTAGTAATTTGATTAGACATATGGAAAGTAAAAAAGCGGAAGAGTTATTAAAGAAAGGCCAGGAAGACTACAACCTGATTGCCGGCCATTTTTCCCAAACCAGGAAATACCTCTGGGAGGATTTTAAATATTTTGGCGAGTATGTAAAAGAAAGGGATAAAATTTTAGATGCGGGATGCGGTAATGGTAGATTATCGGAAATTTTTCAAAAAATCAAGGTAGACTACACCGGTCTTGACTCCTCTTCGTCTTTATTGAATCTGGCTAAAAAGCTATACCCTGAACATAAATTTATCCTGGGTGATATTACTAATCTTCCTTTTCATGAAAATTCATTTGATGCGGTTTTTTGTGTAGCTGTTTTTCAGCATATTCCCTCAAATGAATTAAGGATAAAAGCTTTAAAAAGCATTCATCGGATTCTAAAACCCAAAGGCGTTTTTATTATGACAAACTGGAATCTCTGGCAGAAAAAATTCAGAGGCCTAAGAATAAAATATAATTTTAGAAAAATATTTGGTCTTAACGGAATGGACTTTAATGATATTTTAAAAGCCTGGAAATCACCCCAAGGAAATACTTTGGCAGAGCGCTATCTCCATGCTTATAAACTGGGAGAAATTATGAGTTTATTAAATAAATCAGGTTTTGAATTAGAGAAAAATTATTTTTCTCTTCAGGGAGAACCGACAATTAAATCAAAAGCTTTTAACATTGTTACCATTGCCCGTAAGGCTTGAAAAAAGCCGTAAAAAATGGTAAAATTGATTAGTTAAATTGATAAAAAAATATGAAAAAAACAGCAATTATTATTACCTTCTTGATTGTTTTATTAGGCCTGCCTTTTGCGGCTAAGGCGGCCAGTGAAAATAATTGGGCGGTTGATGTTTATATACCGGCTAACCAGACTATTGAAGATAATTATGTCAGGGCCGGAAATACTTTTGATGTTCGGGGTATTATCGAAGGTGATTTGATTGTTGGCGCTTCCAGTCTTGATATTACCGGCAAAGTTACCGGAGATGTTTTGGCGGCTGCCACTAATATCAAAATATCGGGTGAAGTAGAAGGCAACATAAGAGTGGCCGGCGGGACAGTTAATATTGAGGGAAAAGTCGGCAAGAATGTTAATATTTTCGCCGGGACCGTTAACTTAAGTCCGGATTCGGAGATTTTAGGCGATGTTACTATTTGGGCCGGTTCTGTAAATATGAAAGGCCTGGTACACGGCAGTGTATACGGCGGCGCTGGATCAGTAATAATCAGCGGAAAGGTTACAAAAAATATTGAATTTAGATTTGACGGTGAAGATAAATTTACCAGTTCTTTGCTGACGGTTACTTCGGATGCTAAAATTGGCGGTAATTTAAATTATTATAGTGATAATGAGGCAGAAATAGACGAAGAAGCGACGATTACCGGTGTGGTTACCAAGCATGAGCCGACAGGAATAGGCAAGGCCACAAGGGGTCTCCTGGATTCAATTTGGTGGATTGGCCAAATTGCCAATATTTTTGGACTTTTAGTTGTTGGCTTGATTACGGTCTGGCTTTTTGGCAAAAAGACCAAAGAAATTACCTCACGTATGCTCAAAAATCCGGGTAAGCAAATGCTTCTTGGCTTGGCAATTCTTATACTAACTCCGATTGTCGGATTTATTCTTATTTTTACAGTTATTGGTTTTCCACTGGGAATTATTATTCTTCTTCTCTATGGAATTCTGCTTTATATCAGCACGGTCTTTTTTGCTGTTTTCCTGGGAGAAAAAATACTGCTTACAATTCAAAAAAAGAAAAAAGAAATTTCCATATCTTGGTCTCTTTTAGTCGGGCTTCTGGTTTATATAATAGCGGTTGATGTAATTCTTTGGTCCGGTTCATTTTTGGGATTTCTTGGCGGAATAATTAAGTTTATTATTCTGCTCTGGGTTTTTGGTGCTATTTTCTATCCGGTTAAACAAAAAAAATAACAAATGCATAAGATAAATAAAAAAATATTTAAAGCTTACGATATTCGGGGAACTTATCCGGATCAGCTAGACGAAAGTACAACTTTTTTAATAGGCCGGGCTTTTGCCAGAAGAACTAAAGCTAAGGAAGTGGTAGTGGGCTTTGATATGAGGCTTTCCGGCCCCTCTCTTAAAAAAGCATTAATAGAAGGAATAACTTCCGAAGGAGTGGGGGTAATCGATATTGGCATGGTGCCGATTGACGCTGTTTACGCCGCTGTCGGCGTCTTTGGTTATGAGGGAGGGATCATGCTTACCGCTTCCCATAATCCTCCGGAATATAACGGTTTCAAAATGGTTCTCAAAGATATGAAATGGATCAGAGGAGAAGAACTTTTGGTTGATGTTCAAAACCTTCCAAAGCAAGGGGATAATAAAAAAGGAAAAGTACGAAAAGAAGATATTACATCACGATATATTGAGCATGTGATGAGTTTTGTGAAAGCCGAAAAAATAAAATCTTTTAAAGTGGTGGTTGATGCGGGTAACGGTATGGCCGGAAAAATAATGCCTATTTTGGCGGAAAAATTGCCTATAAAAATGATTCCCCTTAACTTTAAATTAGATGGCAGTTTTCCCGCCCATCCTTCAAATCCTCTTGTACCGGAAAGTCAGGAGCAAATAACTCAAGCGGTTATAAAAGAAAAAGCTGATTTTGGGGTAATTATGGATGGAGATACAGATCGGATTTTCTTTATTGATGAAAAAGGCCGGTTTATCCGGGCTGATGCCACTCTCCTTATTCTAGCCAAGTTTTTTCTGGAAAAAGAAAAAGGAGCGGGTATTGTTTATAATATTATTTGTTCAATGGTAGTGCCGGAGAAAATTAAAGAATGGGGGGGCAGACCCCTTTGCACTAAAACTGGCTATGTTAATATTTCCAATAAAATGAGAGAAGAAAAAGGGGTGATGGGAGGGGAGCTTTCCGCCCATTATTCTTATCGCGATAATGCTTACGCTGACTCGGGCTTTATTTCTTTTGTAATCCTGCTCCAATTGCTTTCGGAATATAATAAACCATTGTCCGAAATTGTTGAGCCATTTTATAAGTATATTAAGGCCCATGAAATTAATATTGAAGTAGATGACAGTGAAAGTTTAATAAAAAAACTCAAAAATGAATATAAAGATGGAGAACAAAATGAACTGGATGGAATTACCGTAAAATATGAGAATTGGTGGTTTAATGTCCGGCCCTCCAATACCGAACCATTGGTCAGAATTACCATAGAAGGGAAAACCCAAGAAATAATGGAAAAGGAAAGGGATAAAGTAGTTAAATTTATTAAGGAAAATATATGATTGGAATTTTTGATTCAGGTTTAGGGGGGCTGACCGTAGTCAAGGAAATGTTTAGGCAGCTGCCAGAATATCAGATGGTTTATTTTGGTGATACGGCCCGTTACCCGTATGGTAACCGCGGTCCGGGAATAATTGAGCAATATGCGCATGAAGACGCCCGTTTCCTTTTGGGAAAAGGGGCTAAGCTTATAATTATTGCCTGCAATACGGCTTCGGCTATTGCATATCCTGGCTTAAAAAAGAAATTCCCCAACTTGCCTCTTTTTGAGGTAATCAGCCCGGCGGTGGAAGCAGCTGTTCAAAGAACTAAGAATAAAAAAATAGGAGTTATTGGCACTCGAGCCACTATTAATAGCGGGATGTACAAAAAACTTATCAAGGCTAGAGATAAAGATATTCAAGTTTTTTCTAAAGCGGCTCCCATGTTAGTTCCTTTGGTTGAGGAAAACTGGCTAAAAAGGCCAGAAACTAAAATGATTCTAAAAAAATATTTATATCCTCTTAAACTTAAACAGATTGATAATTTAATTCTGGGTTGTACCCATTATCCCTTTTTGAAAAATATTATCCAGGAAAAAATGGGCAAGAGAGTGATTTTAGTGGATTCAGCCGAAGAGGTAGTCGGAAAGGTGAAAAAATATTTAGAGGAAAATAAAGAAATGGCCAGGGAATTAGAGGGTGATAAGCATGAGTTTTTTGTTTCTGACCTTACTCCACAGGCTCAGGATTTAGCTAATAAATGGTTTGACAATCAGGTAAAATTACAATATCATAGTCTAACGTAGTTGTTTTAAAAATAAGAAAGGAGGGGTTATGAAGAAAAAAACCCCTTTTGTGCTTAGAAGAATAATTGCTATTTTCGTCGTTTTAGTTTTATTTGTTTTTTCTTTAGGAGTAAAGGTATTAGGGGGGATAACCTTAGGAATAATAGTTTTAATTATCCTTTTTGGCCCAAAGTTCTTTTTGGGAGTTCTACTTGGTTTTTTCTTTGTTTCATCCTTAATATCCCTTGTCTTTTCTGGTGGCTGGCATAGCCGAGGGCGAGACGATAATTAAAAAAGGTCTCTTGAGTGCAGGAGACCTTATTTTTTTATTTAAATTTATAACAACCCCATTTTTTCTTTGACTTCTTTGAGGGTTTTTTGAGCAATTGGCCGGACTTTTTTCGCCCCTTGTTCAAGAATTTTAATCACTTCTTTATCTTTCAGAGAATTAAATTTATTTCTAAACTCTTTAAAACATTCGGCAATATCCTTTGCCAGCTGTTCTTTTAATTCAGAATATTTTATGATTCCCTCTTTTTCCTTTTTTTCAAACTTCTGGTATATTTCCGGTTTTGAAAATTCTTTTAAAAGAAAGAATAAATTCTTCACTCCTTGAGATTCGCCTCCTCCGCTAGTAGCGGTCACAGCTGCAGATATTTTTTTATGAATTATTTCGGGCTCGTCTGTTAGAGCGATATAGCTTTTTTCTCCCAGCATTTTACTCATTTTTTTAGCCGGGTCATGAAGGCTCATTACCCGGGGGGTTTTAGTGAGCAAGGCTTCCGGCTCCTTAAAATACTCTCCAAAACGATTGTTAAAAAACCGGGCAATAGATCTGGTTAGCTCAATATGCTGGATTTGGTCTTTGCCTACCGGGACAAAATCGGCTTTAACAACTAAAATGTCAGCAACCTGTAAAACAGGATAATCAAAAAGACCGGCATTAATATTTTCTTTCTGTTGGCTTGATTTGTCCTTATATTGAGTCATTCTTTCAAGCTGTGAAATCGGTGTGAGAGAATTAAAAATCCAGGTGAGTTCAAAAATTTCCGGGATATGTGATTGGATGTATATTGTGCATTTTTTTGGATCCAACCCAGCCGCTAAGAAAGTTTTGGTTGTATCGATAATTTGAGCCTGTTTTTCTTTTGGCTCATAGTTTTCGGTAATGGAATGGTAATCAGCAATAAAAAAGAAACACGTATGTTTCTTTTGTAATTCTACAAAATTCTTTAACGATCCCAAATAATTTCCGATATGAACTTTTCCTGTTGGCTGATAGCCAGAAAGCACTATCTTTTTCATCCCGTTAGAAATCATTAATAATACTATTTATCCCCTCAGAAATTCCTTGTAAGATTTCTAACGGGATTATATCTTTATTTTAGCAGTTAATAACTTAAACCTCAATAAGAACCGGCAAAATCATCGGCCTTCTTTCGGTTTTGTTGAATAAGTATTGGCCGATATCATCACGAATCTTGCCCTTAAGAGGGTTCCAATAATTGGTTTTACGGTGAACGCCAGAGTTAAAAATATCTTTTACTTTTTGCTTGGTGTCGTTGATAAGCTTGTCTGACCCTTTCATATAAACAAAACCGCGAGAAATGATATCCGGTTCGTCAATCAATTTTTTCTTTTTGGCGTCAACTTTGACAATAATCACAACCATGCCGTCTTTAGCCAAAACATTTCTGTCCCGGAGGACGATTTCACCAACATCACCAACCCCAAGGCCGTCAACCATCACATAATTAGTGGGCACTTTTTTATTGAGGAGTTTTGGTTTTTTTTGACTGAATTCAAGAATAGAGCCATTGTCTAAAACGAAAATATTATCTTTCGGAAAACGATGACGAATAACCAGATTTTTTGCTTCTTTAAGAAAATAATGGTTAGCATATACAGGCAGGAAGTAGGTTGGATTAATCTGTTTGATTATTTCTATCATATCTTTAGCAGTAGAGTGCCCGGAAGTATGAACGTCCATGATATCGGAGTGGATAACATTATCGCTTAAACGGTAGAGACTGTCTTTTAGTCTTTGAATAGTCCTTTCGTTTCCGGGAATTACTGAAGAAGAAAAAACAATTGTGTCTTGCTTTTTAATTTGGACATGTTTGTGGCTGCCGTCAACAATCCGGGAAAGAACAGCGCGGGGTTCCCCTTGGGCCCCGGTACAGAGAATAAGGATTTTTTTATCCGGGTAGTCATTAATTTTGTTTATAGGAATAACTGTTTCTTTTTTTATTTTTAGATAGCCAAGTTTTTTGGCAATATCGACATTGAGCCGCATACTATAGCCGTCAAAGGCCACTTTTCGGCCGTACTTTTCAGCCATTGGAATAATTCTCTTTATTCTTTCAATCTGGGAGGAAAAAGTGCCGATAATAATTCTTCCCTGGGAGTTTTTAATTATTTTTTCGATGTTATTATACATTATTTTTTCCGGAACGGCGGGCTTGGTATTGGTGGCCGCTAAACTTTCCAGCATAAGAACAGTCGGTTTTTGTAATCTTGAAAGATGGTGATAAGTGATAACTTCTCTTCCCACGGGATTTTTTTCGTAAGTCCAGTCGCCGGGGTGGATAATGGTTGCTTCGGGGGTTTCTATGATAATTCCCACCGCGTCCATAATTGAGTGATCCACCGGAAAAAATTTGATATTTATTCCTCTAAGTTTGATTTTATCTCTGACTGATTTAATATTAATAGTCTTTATTTTTTTGCCAGTTCCTTTTTTATAGTCTTCAATCCTGTTTTTGATAAGAGCAAGAGTAAGGGGTCGGCCGATAACGAGGGGATAACCGAGTTTTTCCAGTAAAATAGGAGCCGCTCCGATATGGTCAAGATGGCCGTGAGTAAAAATAACCCCCCGGATATTTTTTTCTTTGCCCTGGAGGTATTTAATATTGGGAATAATATAATCAATACCGGGCATATCTTCTTCCGGAAATTGCATGCCCATATCAATAATTACAATATCGTCTCCGTATTCAAACATCGTCATATTTCGGCCGACTTCTTCCTGTCCGCCAAGAGGGATAATATGAAGTTTTTTTTCAGCTCTTCTTTTGGTTAATTTTTGCTTTAAAACTGTCTTTTTTTGTACATTTTTTTTCTTTTTCATTTGTTTATTCATAATTAAGATATTGAGATATTAGAGTATTAAGTTAACGTTTACACGCCGTAATCCTGCGAAGCAGGATGAAGGTGTGGTGCCGGAGAGAGGACTTGAACCTCCAAGAGCTTGCGCTCACACGGCTCTGAACCGTGCGTGTCTACCAATTTCACCACTCCGGCAAAATTTAAATTACATTTTTATTAAGTGTCTACTCCCGTAAAATCCAAAATCTTTGATTTTGTGATTTTACGAGGATCCTCGAAGTTGTTACGAAATCGAAGATTTCGACAACTTCGGGACAATT
>CBDUSL010000011.1:0-19240 GCA_965370265.1 uncultured bacterium
TAGCGGTAGTTTCACAAAATCTTTTAACCAGTTAACGGGTAGCTTCATTTTTTTTATTACTTTGTAGCCACTTTAGTGTCGTACGCGACTAAAGTCGCTACGAAAGTTTTAAATCAATTTTCTTTTCTTTCGACGATATTTATAAATTAGTATTATTATTACAAAACATAATATTGTATCCAGCCCATCAAGAGTGATATAAACCCAATTCTTGATAGAAATGGCGTAAATCAGGACCAAGCCGGTGCCAAAGGCCCAGATATACCAGGCAAAAAGGCTCATGCCGGTTGAATCTTTGACTTTTACTAAACGGATGACTTAAGGAGTGTAGCCAGTCATGGCGACAAGGCCCCCAAAAAAAGCCAAAAAATCAAAAAAATGTTCAATATCTATTATTAAAATTGATTCAAAAATCTCAAATCACCTTTGTAAGAAAGCCGGATATCATCAATGCCGTAGTAAAGCATCATAAAGCGGTCAATCCCCATGCCAAAAGCGAAGCCAGTGTATTTTTTTGGGTCAACTTTCATATTTATTAAGACTTTTGGGTGAACCATGCCCGAACCCATCATTTCCAGCCAACCGGTCTGGCCACAGACAGGGCAGCCTTTACCTTCGCACAAAAGACAGGACATATCAAAATCCATTGAGGGTTCGGTAAAAGGATAAAAATGCGGGCGGACCCGAGTCTTTACTTTTTTGCCAAAAAGAGTTTTTAAAAATATTTGAACTGTTCCGATCAAATCAGTCACCTTTATCTCTTTGTCTATTACCAATCCTTCGCACTGATAAAAAGTGGTTTCATGGCCGGCGTCTGTGGCTTCATGGCGGAACACTCTCCCAGGCACAATCAAACGGACAGGCGGTTTTCTTTTTTCCATCGCCCTAATCTGCATCGGCGAAGTATGAGTGCGAAGCAATAAATCAACTTTTTTTCTTTTTTTATTTTTTTTGTTTACCTCTTCCGGCTTCTCAATATAATAAGTATCCCATAAATCACGCGAGGGATGGTCTTTGGGAATATTCAGTAAGTCAAAGTTATATTTAGCTGTTTCCACCTCAGGGCCGGGCACTACTTCAAAACCCATACGGATAAAAATATCAGTCACCTTGCGGAGGAATTGAGTTAAAGGGTGAAGATGGCCACGCTCAATTTTTTCTCCGGGAATTGTTAAATCAATATTATTTTTATCAGAAGATTCAGATAAATCTCCTTCTACCTCTCTAATCATTGCTTCAATTTCCTGACGGACATTGTTTCCCATTTTACCAATTATTGGCTTTTTATCTTTGGGAAGATCTTTAACCCCTCTTAAAATTTTAGAAAGCTCTTCTTTGCGGCCAAGAAACCTATTTTTCAATTTCTCTAAATCAGACAATGATTTAACATCGCTAATTTCTTTTGTTACTTTTTCTAAAATTTTCTTTAATTTATCTTCCATAGGTTGTCCGCTTTATCGAAAAGAAAAATTCTAAAATTATTAAAAAAATCATAAAAATTATCAGGTTCCACCAGCGAAGCAGTTCCGAAGCTTGCAAAAAAAACGAGCCTGTAATCAGAACTGTAAAAAATATAGCTTGGCGAAAAGAGATATTCAAGTGGCGGAAAAGAGGCATTTCTTTTCTCATTAAAGCTCTAATAGTAAAACCGATAATAAAAAAAGTACCGAGGAGAGAAAGAGAAAGACTGAGATAAAAAAGGGCTAAGGCTAGAAATCCGCCTTCCGGAGAAATATTGAAAATTACTGAAACAAATGAGAGCCAACAGACTAAAGTGGAAATTCCCATCAGCATTAAGTACTTTTTTAAAGACATAATTTATTTAACCACTTAACAAAAACTAGGTTAAAAACCTAGCCTTATTTTAACACTTTTTTTGCCCTTTGGCAAGAAATATGATGGGTATTTAATTAACTAATATTAGCGAAAAAACAGGCCTAAAGAACCCGATATTCACATATCTCTTTAAAATCACAAAACTGGCATTTAAATTTGCTGGGCGTGGCCTTAAAATCACTTTTTATTATCTCATCAATGGTCTCTGTAATCCGCTTTTTTATTTCTTCAATCTTATTTTTGTCCGGAGAAACGGTAAATTTTTTATTATCTTCTACGTAATAGAAAGTAAGTTTAACCGGATTTAACTTAAAAATTTCCTGGGCGGCGATGGTATAAATATAAAGCTGTTCAAAATTAACACTTTTTTCAGATTTTGGTAAATTACCGGTTTTGTAGTCTATAATTTCTACTTCATTGGATTTTTTTGTTGTTTCATCCACCCGGTCGATAAAACCTTTAATGGTATGTTTCCCAATTTTAATGTTAAAACCCTGCTCTAAAAACTTAGGCGAAATGAGTGAATTCTTGTTTTCCTGATAAAATTTCTTAAGGGCCTTAACACCACTTTCTTTCCTTCTTACTTCATGATTTTTATCTTCATACCACTCATCAATCCAGCTCCGGTCAAATAATTCCAGCAATTCTTTCTCGCTGGGGTTTTTTCCCTGTTGAATGAGTTTGTAAAAATCATGAAGAGTTTTATGAATAGTCTTACCGAATGAAAAGGCACCCTTGCCTTTAATAGGTACGTGCAGAATATGGGCAAAGCGGTATTGGTAAGGGCAAGTTTCAAAAGCTTTAAGCTGGGTAAAAGAAAATTTCTGGGGCAAAAAATCCAAATTGCGTTTTACTTTCTTAATTCCGCTCTTTGGCCTGGCTGCTGATTCAAATAAAAATTTCTGCTGCTGGTTGGCTTGTTTGGGACGACCCCCTTCCATCTCAAGTTCTATTTCGTATAAAAACCGGGAGAGCTTTTTTTTGCGTTTGCCTCCGTAGTCTTCCGCCGTGGTAAAGTAAAGCCCTTTCTTTACCCTGGTCATCGCCACATAAAAAAGACGACGCTCTTCCTGAAGATGAACATCCCCTTCCGGCAAAATTTCCTTGATCAAATCATCAGGTAATTCAATCGGATCCCGGCGGTTAATGGAAGGAAAGCGCTTGTCTACCAGGTTAACAATAAAAACATAATTAAATTCCAAACCTTTGGCCTGATGAACGGTCATTACTTTGATTGAATCAGGGCCTTCTTCAATATTATTTTTAATAGATCCGGACTCTCCCGCTTCTTGTGAAAGTTCAAGTTCGTTCATAAAATTTTTAACGGATTTATCAGTATTTACCCTTTCAAACTCACCAGCCAGTTTAAAAAACTGGTTAATATTCAAAATCTTTTCGGAAGTTTTTATTGTTTCTTTTTGGGAAAGATATTTAAAATAGCCTGATTCTTTGACAAACTCATACAAAGCCCTTAAAATCCCTTTTTCTCGACCGATTTTAGTCTGTTTTTCAATCAAGGCCGTTAAATTATGGGCCGTTTTTTTTGTTGCTGGAGAAATATTTTCCAGTTGATCAATATTTAAAAGTACATCAAAAAGAGAACGGTTCTTTTTATAAGAAAAATTCAAAAGACTCATAATATCCTTGGTATCAACCTTAAAAACCGGCATGATCAATACCCGATACATAGCCGCACTTTCGTGGTAGTTATCCAGAAGTTTTAGATAAGATATTAAATCAATTATTTCCGACTTTTGAAAAAGCCCCCGATTAGCGACAAACTGAAAAGGAATTTCCTGGTGTTCTAAAATATTGATAAACAAATTAGCCTGGTCATTAGCTCTCACCAAAATAGCAAAATCATTCCAAGTCAGGGTTTTGTCTTTTTTTCGTAACTTCATAATTTTTTCAATCACTCCTAAAGCTTCTTCATCTTGAGTAGTATAATGTAAATGTTTTATTTCTCCCCTTCCTTTTTCTTGAGCCAGAAGTTTTTTGGTAATTTTTGACTTTAAATTCTTTTTGCTCTGATTAATTTTGGCTTCCAGGCGATTAGGGTTGTTAAGCTGGATAAATTTATATGAGAGATCTAAAATATTTTGACTGCTTCTGTAATTTTTTATTAAGATCACTTCTTCTGAATCCGGAAAGTCTTTTTTAAACTCTATTATATTTGAAACGGCTGCCCCCCTGAATTTATAAATTGACTGGTCGTCATCCCCCACCACCGTTAGGTTATTATTTGGGGCGGCTAATAATTTGATCAATTCATACTGGGCAAAGTTAGTGTCTTGAAACTCATCAACTAACACATATTTAAATTGTTTTCTGTATTTATTTAGAATATTTTTTCGTTTCTTTAATAAGTCGAGGGTTTTGATAATCAAATCACCAAAATCCAAAAATCCCTTTTCTATTAAAAGGTCCTCATATACTCTATACGCATTAGCAACTTCCAATAACTTTTCTTTTTCTTCAGCTTTATTTTTTAAAGACTTTGCATACTTAACAAATTCATCAGCCGTAATATTTTCATCTTTAGCCCTGGAAAAAACTTTTATCAAGGCGTAAATAAAACGAGTGGGATTACCAAGGGGTTTATAATAGTCTAATTCAAACTGGTTAAAGTTCTGCCGAATCAATCGCCATTGCTCGGTTTGGTTTAATAGTTTAAAACCAGGATCTAAGCCGATATCCAAAGCATGCTCTTTTAAAATCTTTTCGCCAAAAGCGTGAAAAGTGGAAACCCATAAATCAACATAACCATAAGGAAGAAGAATATCTACTCTTTCTTCCATTTCACCAGCTGCTTTGTCGGTAAAAGTAAGAGCCAGTATTTCCTCGGGTTTGGCTTTTTTTTCTTTAATTAAATAAGCAATCCGCTGAGTAATGACGGCTGTTTTTCCGGTTCCCGCCCCCGCAATAATTAAAAGAGGGCCCTGACCGTATTCAATCGCTTTTTTTTGTTCTGGATTAATCTTCATACCAATAGTATATCATAAATAAAAAAGAAGCCTTAGGAATAAAAGTTCTTTTTTAAAATACTTTATTTTCCGCCTTTTTTTGTCGCCATTTCAATAGTAGCCCTAATTGTCTTACAGGCCGCGTATTTCTTAAAATCCGAACCAATCCCTTTTTTTTCTTGGGAAGATTCCTCACATTGTTCCTGGGTTTTCCTGATTTGTCTGACCGCTACTTCTTTCCATTTTTCATCCATCTCGTATTCAGCCAACAACTCTTCAGGAGATGTGGTAAGAAGCCTTTCATCAGTCTGCTCTTTCCATTCATTTCTTATTTCTTCTTCTTTATTTCCGGTTTCTTCACCTCTTTCTCGAGCCATCTTTTCATGATGAGCGTTTATCTCCGCCCATTTATTTCCGCCTTCTTTTCCCATAATATTAATCTCCTTTCTATATTTATTATAACTCTTTAATCTAATTTAAAAAAGCTCTAATAAAAAAGACACTGTTTGACTAACTTGGCCGGTGTGGTAGGGTTTACTCATAAATTTCAAATTATTGTCCCTTATAGACTAAGGAGGGTTAATGAATAATTCCTGTATTTTTCAACTGGGTTGCCCTGGCTATTGGTCCCATGAATGGGATAATTCCCGAGAGAAAACTTTTGTTTCAAATCCTTTTGGGGTCAGCGGAGATCCCAGTTTTCAACCACAGAAACAAAACCTGAGAAACATCACCTGCTGCCATTGCCCAAATGGTGTTTGCCAAAACTCCATCTCCTCTCATTTCAAAACCAAGGTGGTTGCCTAAGATTAACTTCAAAATTATTGTTCCCATTTGAGCCCAAACTTGGGCTCTTTTTTTATTGTTGACAAACTCCATTGCCCTGTGTTAAGTTATTATATCAATTAAAAACAATGCTCTTTTTAAAAGGAGGAAAGCATGGGGCTTCCTGAACCGATCTGGAGAAATGACCCTCTTCTCCCCGCTTTTGCCCAGGCTTTAACCGGCTTACGCAAAGATAAAAAACTGGAGATGCTTCGGCATTATATGAAACTCTTACACTTACGTATTCGCGCCAAAGAATTAGAGGGAATTGGCCGGGATGCAATTCCTCAGGCTGAAAGAATAAGATTTTACCGAAAAAACGCCAGTAAAATGGCTCGGATTATCGGTCTTTCTCTTCGCCGGGAACACGGAATGCTGGCCGACTGGTCCAAAGATCCAACACTCTTTCAACTGACCAAAAGTCTCTCCCGCGCTAGACCGCTCAAAAAAGAAAAGATTTTAAAAATCTATCTTTATGTTTTTCAGCTCCTTATTCAGGGCCAGCGGATTCAGGGCCAGACTCATGAAACTATGGCCACAACCAAAGAACTTCAGACTCTCAAAGAAAAAGCCCGAATCATGGAAAGAAAAATAGGCCTAATCGCTTAAGTTCCACCCAAGAGCCCAAAAGGGCTCTTTTTTTATTAATTCCCCTAATCTTAGCCAAATTATCAAAAAACCACTTATCCACACGCGAAACCTTGATTTTTTGCTTTATATCCACTATAATATATACTTGTATTTTTCGTAATTAACTAATTTTAGCTAAAATATATGACTAAACCAAATACCATAGACCAAATCAAAAAAGAAGAAGAAAAAGCCTCTCAAACTCTTAACAGTACCCGTGAAGATGTAAGCAGAGAGATTGAAAGTGTAAAGAATAAAAGCGAGGAAAAAATGACTAACCTTAAGGAAGAACTGGAAGACGAAATTAAAAAAATATTTGATAAAGCGGACCAGGAAATTTCAAAAATTAAACAGGTAATAACCAAAGAAACTTCGGAAGAAGTGGCGAAGGTAAAAAAAGTACCTCAAGAAAAAAAGACTAAAGCGGCAGAACTAATTACAAATAAGATCAGATAAATGGCGATTAGCCCCGTTAAAAAATTTAATCTCGTTTCTCTCACCTCTCACAAACAGGAAATTATTGAACTCCTTCATGATTTTGGAATCGCCGAGATCGCCAACTGGGAAAATAACGAAGAAATCATCCGAACAGATGAAAGATCGCCTGAATATCTTCACGCTCAGGTGACTTTTGCTATTAACTTTTTAAGGCGTTTTGATGAAACTAAAGTTTCCCTTAAAGAAAAACTTCTATCCGGCAAACCGGAGTTTACTAAGAATGAGCTAGAAAAACTGGTTACCGAGTTTGATTACATGGCCATAGTCAAAAAATGCGAAGAGGCCGAAGCCAGACTGAATAAACTGAACAATTTAGTCGAAAAAAATAAAAGCGACAGAGGCCTCCTTGAAACCTGGAAAGGAATTGAATTTGTCCCTAAGGCGGAAATTGAAACCGAAAAAACTTATACCCTACTCGGCTCCTCTACCTTTGAAGCCTGGCAGAAAATAATGGTCAAGGCGGAAAAAATGAAAAATGTAAATCTTCAAAAATCACATGAACTTGACCGGGAAATATTTTTCATTATTACTTTTTATAAAACAATAGAAAAAAAAGTAAGAGAGCTTCTTACTCATTATGATTTTAAACCGGCCCAGCTTCCGGAGATTAATTGCCTGCCAGCCGATAAATATAATGATTGTGAAGAAGACATTAAATCGGCGGAAAAGGAAATTATAAAAGTCACAGAAGATATCAAGAAACTAACCAGTAATCTTCACAAGTTGAATATCGTTTTTGAATATCTCTCCTGGAAAAAAGAACAAAAAGAAGCCTTGGACAAATCCATAAAAACCGAAAAAACTTTTGCCCTTCTTTTCTGGATGGAGGAAATGTTTGTTGATAAATTTAAGAAAGCAGTTTCTAAAATCACCAAAAATTTTGAATTGGAGGAAATACCAGTTAAAGAAGGTGAATCAGCCCCCATAGTTCTTCGCAACAAAAACATAATTGAGCCTTTTGAATCAGTAACCGGAATATACGGCATGCCTCTCAAAAGTGAGGTTGACCCTACTCCCTTTTTGGCTCCTTTCTTTTTTGTTTTTTTCGGGTTTTGTGTTTCAGACGCCGGCTACGGCATATTGATGACCCTGATTATGCTTTTAGTTCTCAAACTTTCTAAAAAACCTAAAGAAGATATGAAACTTGTCCGTCTTCTTGCTCTCGGCGGTATTTCGACCTTGATTGCCGGAGCTCTCTTTGGCAGCTGGTTCGGGCTTGATCTGGCTAATATGGCCGATGGCAGCTGGTTAAAAAGTTTTATTCTGTTTTTTAAAGTCATTGACCCGGTCAGAGACCCCATTACCGTTTTAATTATTGCTTTTATTTTCGGTCTGGTTCAGATTATGACCGGCTTGGCTATCAATACCTGGTGGAAGATAAAGCAGGGACAAAAATCAGAAGGTCTTTTGGGCTCTGGTCTTTGGTTTTTAATGCTTTTTACTTTTATTCTCTGGGTGTTGGCAAAGGTAGGCGTTTTAATCCCCTCTTCGGCCGGAAACATCATAACTTATATTTTATTGGGTATGGCCGGCGCTTTGGTTCTGGCTAACGGCCGAAAAACCAAAAATATTTTTCTTAAGATACCAATAGGTTTATACAGCCTTTACGATGTTATCGGCTATCTTTCTGACACTCTTTCTTATTCCCGTTTGCTGGCTTTGGGTTTGGCAACCGGTATTATCGCCATGGTTATTAATCTAATCGCCGGTCTGGCCATTGATATGATCCCAATTGTGGGTTATGTTTTCGCGATTTTCATACTAATCGGCGGGCATGTTTTCAATATTGCCATCAACGCTCTCGGCGCTTTTATTCATTCCGGCCGTTTACAGTTTGTGGAATTTTTTCCGAAATTTATGGAAGGCGGCGGCACCAGGTTCAAAGCTTTTAAAAAGGTCCCTAAATATATAATAATTAAACCTAATAAAAATTAAGAAAGGATAAAAAAATGACTATTGGACTCGCACTTGCAATTCTTGGAGCCGCTCTGGCCGTGTCCCTCGCCGGTATTGGCTCATCCCTCGGCGTCAGCATTGCCGGTCAAGCTGCTTCCGGAGTTGTCTCAGAAGACCCGGAAAAATTCGGCAAGGCCCTGCTTTTACAGGCCCTGCCCGGAACCCAGGGTATCTACGGCTTTCTTGGAGCCATTATGGCTATCCAGAAAGTTGGCCTTCTCGGTGGAGCAGAAGTAATTATCACCCCGGAAGTCGGATGGCAAGTATTATTTGCCTGCCTCCCTATTGCTTTTGCTGGACTTACTTCCGGCTGGCTCCAGGGTAAAGTTTCAGCGGCTGGTATGGGCGTAATCGCCAAAAAACCGGCTGAATCCGGCAAACCGATTATTCTCTCGGCGATGGTCGAAACCTACGCCGTCCTCGGCCTTTTGGCCACCATTCTCTTAATCAACGGCATTAACATTGGTTAAATCTAATTAATAAAATTCTACTATGGCACTAGAAAACATTCTTGCCACAATTAAAGAAGAGGCAGCTGGTCAGGCAGCCAAGATAAAAGAAGATAGCATTCAAGAAATAGCCAAGTTAAAGAACGAGTGCTCTATTCAGGAAAAAGAAATGAAGGAAAGAATTCTGGCGGAAGCGGAAATGGAAAGTAAAAAAAGAATAGAGCAGACTAAGTTCCAGCTTAAAAACCAAAAAAAGTCCGCCATTCTTGAAGAAAAACAGGCTATCCTGGATGAGATTTTTGAATTAGCCATCGTTAAAATGGCAGAAATTCCTGAAACTGAGCAAGTTGAACTTTTGGTTAAACTAATTAAAAATCTACCTTCCTCCAATCCCAAAGGGACCCCTTCGGGTGGGGGAAAATTAGTCCCAACCAAAAATTCCCTTGAAACAGTCAAAAAGGCCAAAGAGAAATCAGGATGCCACTTTATTCTCACCCACGAAACTGTTCCGGGTAAAGGGGGTTTTGTTTTCACTTCTCCCGATTTGGAAATAGATAACCGCTATTCTGCCCTCGTAAACCAAGCAAATGATAAGCTGGAAACAGAAATCGCTGAAACCCTTTTTTCTTAAAAATTTTCTGTCACCCTGAGGTGCAAAGCCGTAGCCTGCCCTGAGTCGCATCGAAGGGAAGGGTAGACAGAAAACCATTGTCTATGCTTCGAGACGCCATTCGACGCGGCTCATGGCTCCTCAGCATGACAATTACACTTAATAACTAATTTCCAAACATGGCTGACTACGCCTACATTATGGGATTATTTCGTTCTCTTGAGGGAAAGCTTTTGAATCCAAATGATATTGAAAGAATGATTGACGCTCCGGATATTGAATCTGCTTTTCGGGTCTTTAATGACACGGAATACGCGGATAATCTTCTGGAAGTAGAACCAAAAGATTTCAAAAAAGCCCTAAACGACGACCTTAAACAAACAAGAGATTTGTATGAGCAGGTTATTAGTGATAAAAAAATTCTTGAATTTCTTTTTCTCCGCCATGACTTCCATAATATAAAGCTGGCTTTCAAGGAAAAGTATTCCCAAAAAGATTTAGCCGAAAAAGAAAGCCAAATCGGCACTATTCTCTCTTCCTCAATTAAGAATTATATTCTTAACGAAGCGAGAGTGGATCTCCGAAAAGAATTAAAAGAGATTATCGATCAAGCCAGAGCTGAATTTGAAAAGAATAATAATCCTCATTTTATTGATTCTTATCTTGATCGGAAAATGTTTGCCCTTCTTTCACAAACAGTTGATGAAATTGGCAATGATTTTATCACTGATTTTCTAAAAATGCAGATTGATATGGCCAATATAAAAATATTTCTTCGAACTAGAAGACTAAAGAAGGACGGAAAATGGCTTGAGAATGAACTTATTCCCGGAGGAAGAATCAAAGAAAAAGAACTTTTAAGCGTTTATGACAAAGACGACAAAGAAGCCTTAAACACATTTTTTATCCACTTTAATAATAAATTTATCAGCCTTATCGTGGACTATCTTGAAGATAAAAATCTCTGGAAGCTGGAACAGCAATTTGAGAATTATGAGCTGGAATACCTTAAAGAAACCAAACGAATGAGTTATGGTCCGGAAATTGCCGTTGCTTACTACTATGCCAAAAAAAACGCCCTTCGCAATGTCAGACTCATAATGACCGGAAAATTAAATGAAGTAGCGCCAGCCGAAATCAGAGAAAGGGTTAGAAATTTATGGTAGACCGCAGTCGCGCCCAGCGCGAAGAAAAATCTTTATATAAAATAGCTATGGTTGGCTCTCCAGATTCAATTCTGGGCTTTTCCGCCTTGGGTGTTAAAACTTTTGGCGTAATTTCCGCTGAAGAGGTAAAAAAAACCTTGGAAAAAATTCTTGCGGATAATTATGCGATAGTTTTTATTACCGAAGACTGGTACGAAAAAGTGCCGAAAGAAATTGAAAAGCTGCAAAAACAGACCATGCCAGCGGTTATTTCTATCCCTAGTCAGCATGGTTCTACCGGAGCCGGATTAGAAAATTTAAGAAAAATTGTAGAACAAGCGGTTGGTTCAGATATTCTTTTTAATAAATAGCTCTGTCACCCTGAGGTGCGAAACCGTAGCCTGCCCTGAGCCGCGACGAAGGGAAGGGTAGACAGAAAAAAGTACTATTATCTATGCTTTCCCTCGACAAGCTCGGCACAGGCTAAAACGCCCTTCGGGCTCCTCAGTATGACAATAGTAAAACGATATAAATTAATTAACTATATAACTAAAAATACCATGGAAGAAAAACAATCATCGCGAAGCGGGATGCCGTCCGCGGCAGGAAAAATTATTAAAGTCTCTGGCCCTCTCGTAGTTGCCTCTCATATGCAAGGCGCCCAAATGTATGAAGTGGTCAGAGTTTCAAAAGAAAAATTAATCGGGGAAATTATTGAACTGAAAGATGACACCGCCTACATTCAGGTTTATGAAGAAACTTCCGGTCTTGGGCCTGATGAGCCTGTTTTTCGAACAGAAAAACCTATGTCCGTGGATTTAGGGCCCGGCCTTTTAACTTCTATTTACGACGGTATCCAAAGACCCCTTGCTTCTATCGCCGAAAAAGCCGGCGAATATATTACCCGCGGCATTGAGGTACCGGCCCTGGATATGGAAAAGAAATGGGATTTTAAAGCATCCGTAAAAACGGGTGATAAAGTGGAAGCCGGCGACATCCTTGGTACAGTCAAAGAAACCTCTCTCATTGAACATAAAATTCTTGTCCCGCCTACTCTTGCCAAAGGCGTGGTCAAAAAAATATCGGACGGAACTTTTACCAATAAAGACACTGTTGCTGAAGTTACAGACGAAAAAGATGAAACTCATAAACTAGGAATGATGCAAACCTGGCCTATTCGTGAACCCCGGCCAGTCAGGAAAAAGCTGGTCCCTACTGAACCGCTGATCACCGGCCAAAGAGTTATTGATGCTTTCTTTCCGGTTACTAAAGGCGGTACGGCTTGTATTCCCGGTCCTTTCGGTTCAGGCAAGACAGTCGTCCAGCACCAACTCGCTAAATGGGCTGACGCTGACATAATTATCTTTATCGGCTGCGGTGAACGTGGCAACGAAATGACCGATGTACTTCTGGAATTTCCGGAATTAAAAGATCCAAAATCAGGCAAACCCCTGATGGAAAGAACAGTATTAATCGCCAATACTTCAAACATGCCTGTGGCCGCCCGCGAAGCTTCTGTTTATACCGGTATCACTATTGCTGAATATTTCCGGGACATGGGTTACAAGGTAGCCCTAATGGCTGACTCCACTTCCCGTTGGGCGGAAGCTTTGAGAGAAATGTCCGGTCGTCTGGAAGAAATGCCTGGTGAAGAAGGCTACCCTGCTTATCTTGGTTCAAGAACGGCCAGATTCTACGAAAGAGCGGGTTTAGTTAATTGTTTAGGTTCAGAAGAAGATAGAGAGGGAAGTTTAACCGTGGTGGGGGCTGTTTCTCCTCCCGGCGGAGATCTTTCCGAACCGGTGACTCAGAACACTCTTCGGGTGGTCAAAGTATTTTGGGGCTTGGACGACAAACTGGCTTTTAAGCGTCATTTTCCGGCGATTAATTGGCTCACATCATATTCATTATACCTGGAAGATATTGAAGAATATACGCGCGAAAATGCCGGTGAAGATTGGCCGGAAATGAGAATTCAAGCCATGGGCTTGCTTCAGGAAGAAGCAGCTTTGGATGAAATTGTCCGCCTGGTCGGGATTGACGCCTTGTCCCCCAAAGAACAACTTGTCCTTGATACTACAAAAGCGATCCGGGAAGACTTTTTGCATCAAAACGCTTTTGATGAGATTGATACTTATACCTCCATGAGAAAACAATATTGGATGCTAAAAAGTATTCTTACTTTTCATGAAAAAGCATTGGAAGCCCTTGAAAAAAATATTGAACTGGAAAAAATCATTTCCTTAGCCGTTAAGGAAAAAATTTCTAAAGCTTCCCAGACGTCTGAGGATAAATTAGCTGATCTCGAAAAACTGGTCGAAGAGATTAAAAAAGAGCTTACTTCAATAACTTAATATCTAATATACAAAAATTATGTTGAAAGAATATAAAACAATCAAAGAAATCGCCGGTCCCCTTCTGATTGTGGAAGGTATTTCGGACGTGAAATATGAGGAAATGGTTGAGGTTGAACTCCCCTCTGGCGAAAAACGCCGGGGAAGAGTTTTAGAAATTTCCGACAAACAGGCGGTTGTTCAGATGTTCGAGGAAACTCGCGGTCTTGAGATTGAAAAATCCAAGGCTAAGTTCCTGGGCAAGACCATGGAAATCGGCGTCTCCCATGATATGTTGGGTCGTGTTTTTTCCGGAGCAGGCGAACCCCGTGACGGCGAACCCAAAATTATTCCGGAGAAAAAACTGGATATCAACGGCTCTCCGATTAACCCCTATTCCCGTGATTATCCGAATGACTTTATCCAAACCGGTATTTCCACCATTGACGGGCTTAATACCCTGGTTCGCGGCCAGAAATTACCTATCTTTTCCGGCTCAGGCCTTCCCCATGCTGAATTAGCGGCCCAAATCGCCCGACAAGCCAAAGTGGTTCGCGGAGCGGACCATCCTGAGCGAAAGTCGAAGAATCAGTCCGAAAAGTCTGAATTTGCCGTGGTCTTCTGTGCTATGGGAATTACTTTTGAAGAATCTGAATATTTTATTAATGAATTCAAAAAAACCGGCGCCATCGAAAGAGCTGTTCTCTTTGTTAACTTAGCTGATGATCCGGTGGTTGAAAGAATTACTCTCCCCCGTATCGCCCTTACCACTGCTGAATACCTGGCATTTGAAAAGGGATTACACGTTTTGGTTATCATGACTGATATGACTAATTATTGTGAAGCTTTAAGAGAAGTCTCCGCCGCTAGAAAAGAAATACCAGGCCGTCGGGGCTATCCTGGATATCTTTACACTGATCTTTCTACCATTTATGAACGAGCTGGCCGGATAAAAGGAAAGTCTGGCTCCATCACCCAGATTCCTATCTTGACCATGCCTGAAGATGATAAAACTCATCCCATTCCTGATTTAACCGGTTATATTACCGAGGGCCAGATTTTACTCTCTAGAGAATTGCACCGAAAAGGAATCTATCCTCCAGTTGATGTTCTTCCCTCTCTTTCCCGTTTGAAAGACAAGGGTATTGGCGAAGGAAAAACAAGAGAAGATCATTCTGGAGTATTAAATCAGCTTTTTGCCGCCTATGCCCGAGGCAAGGAGGCTAAAGAGCTGGCCGTTATTCTTGGTGAAGCAGCCTTATCAGAAGCCGATAAAAAGTTCTCCAAGTTTGCCGAAGAATTTGAAGACAAGTTTGTCAGACAAGCCCCGGATGAAGACAGAACAATTATCGAAACTCTGGATCTTGGCTGGAAACTTTTATCTATCCTGCCTAAATCTGAACTCAAGAGAGTCAAAGAAGAACATATTGAAAAATATTTGCCTAAGAAATAATTAACATTTCTGTCACCCTGAGGTGCGAAACCGTAGCCTGCCCTGAGCCGCGACGAAGGGAAGGGTAGACAGAAAGAACCAATTGTCTATGCTTTCCCTCGACAAGCTCGGCACAGGCTAAAACGCCTCGGGCTCCTCCTCAGCATGACAATTGCACTTAATCGCTTAGTATCAAATAATATGAAACTCGCCGTTAATCCAACAAGAATGGAGCTGATCAAGCTCAAGAAAAAAGTGGTCACCGCTAGACGCGGCCACAAGCTTTTGAAAGAAAAAAGAGACGGGCTGATGAAACAGTTTCTCTCTACGGTCAAACAGGCTCGAGAACTCCGGGAAACTATTGAAAAAATGCTTGGCACTGCTTTCAAGTCTTTTATTTTTGCTTCGGCTGATATGCGTCCGGAAGTGATGGCTGAAGCCCTGGCCTTACCCGCTAAAGAAACCTCCTTATCCGTAAGCACAGAAAACGTAATGAGTGTTAATGTGCCTCGGTTTGACTACAAAGCAGAAGGAGATTTTTTAAGCTATTCCTTAGCGACCACTTCGGCGGAGCTTGATGCTTCTTTAGAAACTTTTTCAGAAGTTTTAGAGGATATGGTCAAACTGGCTGAGATAGAACACTCGGCTAAACTAATGGCTCAGGAAATCGAAAAAACCAGAAGAAGGGTCAACGCCCTGGAATATGTTTTTATTCCTAACATGGACGAAACTATTAAATATATCACCGCTAAGCTAAACGAACAGGAAAGAAGCACCATTACCGCTCTGATGAAGGTAAAGGATATGATTACGGAGCAAGAGTAAATAAAAATCCCGCCAAGAACGGGATCCTCGCAACCAGATGGACTCACTTATCTTCGTCTCATCGTTGCGGGACAAAAAACAGCCTTTTCGTGTCCAGGGCTGTTTTTTTATATAAAAAAGCCCCGCTAAGCAGGGCTCGATTTTTCAGTTTAATTCATGTTCTTTTTTGGCCTTAAAATCCTCATCTTCAAGTAAATCATCGTGGTATACAAATTCTACTTCTTGTCCGTTCATCATGGCCGTAATCATTACTTCAAGATTATAGTTTCTTTCAATTACTCTAGCACTCTCAACATCTAAATCGTGGTTTTCTCCTTTTAAGTTCTGGTTTTCATCCCAAATATCATAATTTTCTTTTCTTACCCGCCAATACATAAGGATACTCCCAATGGAAATTATTCCAAAAATAAGGCAGATAAAGCCAAGTACTACTACCGGGGAAATAAGCAGAAAAAAGGCAATAATAAACTCAATCATTTATCCCTCCCGTTTATATAAAAAGAGCTTGTTCGCCAGATTAGTCGTTAATCTTATTATTTTGAAACGCTTTAGTCAAATCACATTAAGCATAAAAAATAAAAACCCCTGTTCTGTTGAACAGGGGTGTTAAAGGTGCTTATCTAAGAAAAAACTTCCGGGGGAATTACTACAGTTTGGCTCCTTTCCGGGCCGACGGTGGCGAAAGGAATAATCAGTCTGGTCTGCTGGTGAATTGCCTTAAGGTAATCTTGGGCTTCCTTGGGCAGTTCATCCCAGTGCCGACAGCTGGTTGTGTCAGTCTGCCATCCAGGGAAATAACGATAAACTGGTTCAAGGGTATCCAGATAATCCTGGCGAAGCCATTTAACATGGCTCATCGGATCGCCGTTTTGTTCCTGGTAAGCAATTGTAATTTTGATCTCCGGCAAAGTATCCAACACATCCAGTTTGGTTACCGGGGTTAAAATCTCACTATAAGGAGTCTTTACATAACGAATCATGTAGCGAATGAGAACGGTATCCAACCAGGCAATTCGCCTGGGCCGGCCGGTGGTTTCCCCTATTTCGTTACCGCGATCACGGATGATCTCGGCGTTCTCATCAAAGAGTTCGCCGACTAGCGGTCCGTTGCCGACCCGGGTAGTATAGGCCTTGATAGCCATATAGGCCCGGTCCCACCAGCCGATGTCTTTAAGAAGAGCGGGTAGAGCCGTGTTTGAACTGGTAACAAAGGGGTAGGTGCCGTGATCCACATCCAGCATTCCGCCCTGGGCTCCTTCAATCAGGACATTACCCTCTTGGGCCAATACTTCACGGATTAGATCATTGACATCTTCTACTTCGGCAATTTCTATTACCCTTAAAGCGGCTTTGAAATATTCATCGCACTGCTTTAAGAACTCATCTACTTCAATGTAAGGGAAAAAATCCCGTTTGATGTAAAGATTCTTGAGAAAATCAACTTTCTCCCTGAGTGAATCTGGGAAACAAGCTTCTTCTACTCTAACAGCGGTCAGCCTTTCTCTGGAACAGGCATAAGCCGGGCCGATACCTCGGCCAGTCGTCCCGACTTCCTCGCCGGAAAACATTCCTTCCAGCCAAGCTTCCCATTTCTGATGCCAGGGAAAGATAAAGTGGGCCTTGGGCGAAATAAAGAGTCTGTTTTTTAGGTTAAAACCGGCTTGCTCTATCTCGTCTATCTCCATAAGCAGCTTGACTGGGTCAATAACCATACCGGAGCCTAATACACAGGCTATAGGCGGCGACATGGCTGATGACGGAACCTGATGGAAAGCGATGCTTGTCTCACCAACTTTTACCCGGTGCCCGGCGTTAGGGCCGCCGTTCTGGCGGATAACCAGTCGATAGTTCCTGCAGATCATGTCTACTATCCGGGCTTTTGCTTCATCGCCGAACAGAAAATCGCCGACAAAGTCTACTTTTGATACTCTCACTATTCATCACGTCCTTAACCCGGATAATTCGGGGCTTGTTCAGTTATTTCAATGTCATGCGGATGGCTTTCCCGAAGAGCAGCACCACTAATAATACGAAAGTAAGCTTTCTCTTTGAGCTCATTAACGTCTTTGCAGCCACAATAGCCCATACCAGCTCGAAGACCTCCAATTAACTGATAAACATGGTCTGCCAGCGGTCCGCGGTATGAAACACGTCCTTCAACGCCTTCAGCCACCATTTTCTTTTCATCACTCTCGCCTTCCTGGCGGTAACGGTCAGAGCTGCCTTCTTTCATCGCTCCGATTGAACCCATGCCCCGGTAAATCTTGAAACGTTTGCCTTGGTGAAAGATAAGCTCACCAGGCGCTTCATTTGTACCGGCTAAAAGGGTGCCAAGCATGACCGCATTAGCACCGGCTCCGATAGCTTTGGTGATTTCTCCAGAATGCGTGATACCTCCATCAGCAATTATTGGAGTGTCTCCAGACACTCCCACACATTCCATTATGGCAGTCATCTGAGGTATACCGATTCCGGCAATCACTCTGGTTGTGCAAATAGCCGAAGGACCCTGTCCGACCTTAACCGCGTCAGCTCCCCATTCAATAAGATGAAGGGTTGCTTCAGAAGTAGTCACATTGCCGGCTATAATAGGTAAGTGCGGATAGCGTTGGTTAAGATTAGAAAGCATGTCTTTCATGTTGGCTGTATCGCCATGGGCTGTGTCCACAGCAATAACATCTACTCCAGCCTTAACCAGAGCTTTAACTCTTTCTTTCTGCTCCAACCATCTGTCTCCAACAGCCGCTCCCACCAAAAGACGCTTTTCTTCGTCCAAAGCCGCCTTGGGATTTTCGGCTCTTTTCTGGATATCAACGGCCGTAAACATACCCGCCAGTTTAAGTTCACTACCCAAGGGTTCTATAACTGGTAGTTTTTCAATCCTGTGCTCAAGCATTATTTCCTGGGCTTCCTTGACGTCAATTCCCTTAGAGGCATAGATAACCTCTTTGGTCATCACCGAAGAAACAAGCTGATCAGAATCAGAACACGAAACAATATCCCGGCGAGTGACAATGCCAACCAGAATACGTTGGTCATTCACCACTGGTAGACCGGAAATCTTCCTTCTTTCCATAGTCCCCTTGGCTTTGCCTACAGTCCAATCAGATTTAGCACAGATAGGATCAGAGATCATTGCACTCATCCAGCGCTTAACAGCGGCCACCTGAGACGCTTGCTCCTTAACAGAAAGGTTTTTATGCAAGATCCCTATCCCGCCCTCAAGAGCCAGGGCTATGGCTAGATTTTCTTCGGTCACCGTATCCATAGCCGCCGAAGCAATAGGAATATTCAAGATAACGCTTGATTTTTCATCGTTTTCTCGTGTCAAAATAGTCTGAGTCTCAACCTCCTTGGGGCCTTTTTCCGAATACATTGGGATTAGAGTTAGGTCATCAAAAGTCAACGCTTTTGTGACTGGATCTAAAACCTTTTGCCTAACGTATGATTCAACAATTTCCAGCATTTCTGCTACCTCCTTTTTTAGCTAAAATCCTTTTTCAAAGATCTAATTTGTCCCATAGGGGATCCCTTTCCCGAAGGGACTCCTTCGGTGTGGGACAAAAATATTGTTCCTTACTTTAACAATTTATATTTATTTTGTCAAACCCGAAGGGATCCCTTTGGGACCAAAAAAAGTCCTCTTATGGGACTTAATGTCTTAATTACTCAATATCTTAGTCTAATTCCACAATTCAATTCCCAATTTATCACCAAAAAAATAAAGCAATATAATAA
>CBDUSL010000012.1:0-16249 GCA_965370265.1 uncultured bacterium
AAATTTACTTCCAAGCCCGCTTGGTATTGGTGTACCAGTATTCAACTTTGGAAAAACGATCCTGGGGACCGACTATTCTTTCTATGTCAAAACCCTTAACTTTTTTTGCCAAACCGTAAGTGTAGTTTGGACTATAGAGAAAAAGGGCTGGCTGTTCTTCAGCCATTATTTTCAGAAAATCCTGGTACTTGGCCGTTCTTTCTTCCGGGTTTGATATTTTTCTCGCTTCCTCAAGAAGCTTATCAATTTCTTTTTTATAATAAATAGATAAATTTAAACCCGGATCTCTTTGTTGAGAGGAGTGCCAAAAGGGATATGGGTCGGGGTCATAGCCGATTACCTCCCCATATAAAAGGGCGTCGTATTCTCGTGGTTTAATAACTTCCTGTTGAATTCTTTCACTATCAACAATATTTAGTTCTACCTTAACCCCGATTTTTTCCCATTCGGCCTGAAGAAGCTCTGCGGTAATTAGATAATCAGCCTGGCTAATAGTGGTTAAGGTGAATTTTAACTCTTTATCTCCATTTACCCTTACTGTTTGCTCCTCATTCATTTTCCAACTCGCATCTTCAAGTATTTTGATTGCTTCTTCCGGATTATAGTCGAATTTTTTTACATCATCAGTATAACCAAGATAACCTTTTAATATGGGGCCATTGGCAATTTCTCCGCGGTTGCATAAAGATTCACTCAGTATATTTACTTTGTCAGTAGCAAAAGCCAAAGCCTCTCTTATTTTTTTCTCTTCCAGAATTTCATTTTTAGTGTTGTAAAAAACGGCTGTATATTGGGGCAGGCGCAAATGGTAATAATTTATGTTGGGTTTTTGCGGCAATTTCTCCTCGTATTCTTTAGTGATGTAACTTATTCCCTCGACATTTTTATTTTTTAAGGCTTCCACAGCGCTGATTATATCCGGGTAAAAGCGAAAAATAATATTATCAAGATAAGGTTTTTTTCCGTAAAAATCCTCATTTTTTTCCAGGGTGTATTTTTTAATGTCACCAAAACTACCCTTTGTCAGCGTTTTAAACTTAAAGGGCCCTGAGCCGATGGGTTTAAGATTATATTCAACAAGGGTGATATTTTCAATCGGCACGTCGTTATATAAATGCTGGGGCATGATGCCGAAGTTTAACGTGGAAAGAAAAGGGGCAAAAGGCTCATTAAGAGTAAGTTTAAAAGTATAGTCATCTATCTTTTCTGTCCCTACTCCCTTAAGGTTTAAATATAAAGGGCTTTTTATATTCGGATCCTGGGCCATTTCAATGGTAAAAAGAATATCATTAACATTTAAGGACTCACCATCATGCCATTTAACATCCTGACGGATATAAAAAGTATAAACTTTTTGGTCTTCTGAAAGTTCGTGTTTTTCCAGAAGGTCGTAAATTACTTCTCCGCTCTCGTCATATTTTATAAGGCTGGAGAATATTAAGCTGGAAAGATCCTGGTCAACGTCACTTGTTTGGCTGAAAATAGGATTGACATACCTGGGGGCTCCGATAGCCGCTTCTACATACTTACCTCCGTCTTGAGGGATAAGGTAAACATGTTTTTGGTACAAACGGATTCCGAAAAAAACAAGAGAGAGAACTAAAATGGTTAAAGCAGTATTAAAAATAAAATTTTCTTTCGGAGAAAATGATTTCTTTAAATACTTCCATTGCCTGAAAGAGGGGACCCGGGAATGAGACATACCAAAAACCAGCTTCTTGTCGAGTTCTTTTCGATCAGAATATCCGTTGGTATTAAGGTTTGGTTTTTTTCCTGAAAATCTAAAAAGAGATTTTAGTTGATCTAAAATTTTTGAAAATGAAATTTTCAATTTCTTGTTTGAGAAATTTAATATTAATATATAAAGTTAAACAGCGCCACTCCTAAAAAGAGGGCCGCCGTAATGATAGTAGAAATAAAAACGATTTTTTCCACGCCACGCTTGGTCTGGTAGACATTTCCTTCTCCGCCAAAAACACCGCCTAGGCCCGAGCCTCGCGATTGCATAAGAATAAGAATAATCAGAATAACGGCAAGTGCGATTTGGATAATATTTAAAGCAAAATCCATAATTATGTGATTAATAAACTGAATACCATTGTATCAGTAAATGTTTGTCTTGTCAATACTGCCAGAAAAAAGTCTATTTTTTATTTTTTCCGGCTAAAATTTTATGAAGTTCAAAAACACCCTTGCCAGAGACTTTCATTTGAGCCTTTTTCTTTTTTTGGCGCCTTTCTTTTTTCTTTTCTATTTCTTTTTCCAGCTCTTCTATTTCTTTCATAAATATTTTTTTAATAGTTTAGTTTTAGCTTGGCCAATGATTTTTTCCAGCTCTTTTTTATTGCTCTTTTTAGTATTTTCCACCGAACCAAATTTATCCAGAAGTTTCTTTTTTGTCTTTGGACCCAGGCCCGGTATCTCGTCCAAAAGGGAACGGTGGCTTTTTTTAAGATGGCTTTTTCTAAAGAATTCAATAGCAAAGCGGTGAGCCTCATCTCTGATATTTTGGATAAGATATAAACACGGCGAATTATCGGATAAACAAATGGGTTTCTTTTTATTGGTCTGGTAGATTTCTTCCAGTCTTTTTGCCACTGAAATGATTGGTATTTTTTTCTTATGTTTCTTTAATATTTTTAACCCTGCATTAAGCTGGCCGCGCCCTCCGTCAAAAACAATTAAGTCCGGCCGGGGCCATTTTTTATTTTGTAGTCTTCTTTCCAGTATTTCTGCCATCATCGCCGTGTCACTGATGCCGGCAACTGTTTTTATGGCAAATCGTCGATAATCTGATTTTTTAGCTTGTCCTCTCTCAAAAACAATCATAGAACCAACCGGGCTGACCCCCTGAATATTGGAAATATCATAGGCTTCTATTCTAACGGGTTCTTTCTTTAATGATAGTATTTTTTTCAGTTTTTTTAAAATATTTTTATTTTTTTCTGAAGATTCTTTTTCTAATTTTTTTTGGTAATTAAGGAATTCAAGGGCATTTTCCCGGCCCATTTTTATTAAATCAAATTTTCTGCCTTTTTGAACAGGTTTGATTTTTAACTGATGAACTTCTTCCAAAATTTTTATATTAGATATTTTAAAAGGAATAATAATTTCTTTGGGCTTATCGCTTGTTTCACTATAGTACTGATTAATAAAGGAATATAAAATCTCTTTTTCTGATTGGTTTTTGGTGTTTTTTAAAAGAAAAGTTTTTTTATCGATGATTTTTCCCTGACGGATAAAAAAAACATTGATGGCTGTTTCTTTTTCTCTAACCAGGCTTAAAACGTCCTGGTTAATATCTTGATGATAGACTATTTTTTGTTTTATAAGAATATCTTCAAGTGAAAAAATTTTATCTCTGACCTTAGCCGCTGATTCGAAATGCTGATTAGCCGATAAATTAATCATTTCTTTTTTTAAAGACCTGATTATTTCATTTAAATTTCCACGCAAAAAATTAATAATTTCTTTGATGTTTTTTTGATATTCGCCCTTTTTTATTTTATCGGCACAGGGAGCAGGACAATAACCAAGATGGTGCATGAGGCAGACTTTTTTTGGCAAAGTACGGCAGATACGAAAAGGAAATATTTTACGGAGAGTGTTTAATATTTCCTTGGCTCTTTTGGCCGAAAGATAAGGACCAAAATAACGGGCCCCGTCTTTTGCAACATGGCGAGTGGTGGTAATCAGAGGAAAATCCTCCCGAGTTATTTTAATATAGACAAAATTTTCTCCTCCCTTAAGCATGACATTAAAGCGGGGATTATGTTTTTTTACTAGATTAGTTTCCAGGAGCAGAGCCTCTTTTTCGGTGGTAGTAATAATATATTCAAGACCGGTAATGTGCTTTATCATTACTGGTTTATGAGTCGTCTTTTTAATAAAGTAAGAAGAAATTCTTTTTTTTAGACTTTTTGCTTTACCAATATAAATAATAGAATGGTCTTGTTTAAATAAATAGCAGCCAGGTTTATTAGGCAGGTTATTAAACTTTTTCTTTATTATGCCCATATATAAAGAGTATAGCAGTTTTAATCCTTGACAAAAAGTTAAATTTATGATAATCTTCTTGGTTCTCAGGAACGTATGATCTTTTTATAACTTTTACTCTGTGCCAGGAGGTATGTTGTGGCAAGAAAGACAATCGCTTCGATAGCGGTTCACAAGAGCCCGGATGTAGACGCCGGTCTTTGTGTTTGGCTGCTGAGAAGGTGGGGAAAAAAGCATCACCCTGGGGTTGAAAAAGCCGGGATTATTGCCTGGCCAGCTGGCAAAGCGCCTGAAATGGACGCCGAAAAATGGCGGACAGACAAAGGCGTGCTGCCGGTGGATGTCGGCCATGGTATCTTCGATCACCACAATCCGGATCTGAGAGAGCATAACAAGAGCTCGGCTGATCTGATCGCTGGTAATATCGGAGTAATCCTTGACGGATCTTTCCGGAACCTGCTCGAATTCTGCCGGATGCAGGATAGTACGGGGAAAGGATACAACACCAACGGGGATGACAATGCCCGTATGATCAGTCTGGTCAACATGATTAACGGCTGGAACATGCTTTACCCGGATGATCCGGGAAAAGTAATCGATCTTATCTGTGAGGCTCTGGACGGTATTTACGCCATGGAAGAAGATTGGTTCCAGGCCCAGAAAGATATCAAGGGGGCCAGGTTTAAAAAGGTGAAAATCGGTCGCGAGAATTACCTGGTTGTTTCAGTTGTTTCCGCTACGAATCTGATTGGCAAATTGATCAGAGCGGAAGCGAAAAAAGAAAAGATGAATGCGATCAGCATCATCGATAACCCTGTTCTTGAACAGACCAGGATTATCGCTCCCCGCAACATCGATCTCAAGTGGGTCACCTTGTATTTAAGGGTGTTGGAAGCTTGGTATACCAAGGCCGATCTCAACGAAGAACAGTGGCGGATCGATTATCTGACCGGATTCGACACTCTGCCGGAGATTCCTGCTTTTCATTTCGCTTTCCAGAATCTCATTCTCAACCGCAGCCCTAAGAACCCGGATGCACCGAGAATGAAGATTTTTCCCAAGTACCTGCTGGACATCGTGACGGAGGCTCTGGAAGGCAAACTTCCCGGTGATCAGCCCTGCTCAAAGGGTGACCATTGCGCGAAAAGGCATTGTCCTTTCTATAGGGCTAGCCTGAAAATGTGTTTCATTCATCGTGGTCGCCTAAGGGCCACCAACAACAGAGATCAGGATGAATCGAAGGGCGGACCGCACCTCGAAGTAGTCGACGGCAAGCAGTCCAAGCCCGAAAAGGAAAAGAGGGAGGCAGAATCTGCCTAGACCTCAACCATGTTCTTTAACCCCCCGTTCGTTTGTAGCGGGGGTTTTTATTTATTTTCAAAACAGAGCTATTACTGATAAGCTTGACCCCTATTGACATATAGTGTATACTTTTTAAAGTCTTATATCATAATCTTGTGGAAAAATAATGTCTGACAATAAAATTATCATCCGCGGAGCACGGGTTCATAACCTAAAAAATATCAGTTTAGAACTGTTACGCGACAAATTGGTAGTAATTACCGGCATCTCCGGATCAGGCAAATCTTCCCTGGCTTTTGATACTATTTATGCGGAAGGGCAGAGAAGATATGTGGAATCATTATCGGCTTACGCTCGCCAGTTTCTCGGCCTTATGGATAAGCCCGATGTTGACCAGATAGACGGACTTTCCCCGGCTATTTCTATTGATCAAAAATCATCTTCCCATAACCCTCGTTCTACGGTGGGAACTGTTACGGAGATTTACGATTATCTCCGTCTTTTGTTTGCCCGAGTAGGTATTCCTCATTGCCCAAATTGCGGTAAAATAGTTTCCAAGCAAACCGTGGATCAGATAGTTAAGCAGGTTTTTAAGCTGCCTAAAGAAACTAATATTATGATTCTTGCTCCCTTAATCCAGGATAAAAAGGGAGAACACAAAAATTTATTGAGAGATATCCGGAAATCTGGCTATGTCCGAGTCCGTTTTGACGGAGATATTTATCCCATTGAAGAGGCGGAAGATTTGGCCATTGATAAAAATAAAAAACATAATCTGGAAGTGCTGGTCGACCGATTGAAGGTAAAAGAAGGGGAGGAAAAAATAGAAGACGAAAAAGAAACTAAATTACGCCTGGCTGATTCTTTGGAGACAGCTTTGGACTTAGGAGAGGGACGAGTGGTTATTAATCAAGTTGATAAGGGTGAGGACCTGATGTTTTCCGAGCATCTTGCCTGTCCGGATTGTGATATTAGTCTGGAAAATATTGAACCAAGAAATTTTTCTTTTAACAGCCCGCATGGGGCCTGCCCCAGTTGTACTGGTTTGGGCACAAAGCTGGTTATTGATCCTGATTTGGTTATTCCCAACAAGCGTCTGACTATTGCCCAGGGGGCGATCAGGCCCTGGTCAAGAACTTCCTCCAGTCAGGGGTGGTATATCCAGATTTTAAAAACCGTTTCTGAAGAAAATGATTTTTCTCTTGATGTGCCGGTTAATAAATTAACCAAGAAGCAACTAGATATTATTTTTTACGGTACGGGCAGTAAAAAATACAAATCCACTTATTCTTCCGAACGTTTTGACGGTGATTATTACACAAAATACGAAGGAGTGCTTCCCAACCTTATGCGCCGGTATAAAGAAACAGAATCTGATTATATCAGAACAGAAATTGAGAGATATATGCGTATTTATCCTTGCCCGACTTGCGGGGGAAAAAGATTAAAGCCGGAATCTTTGGCCGTGTCAGTAGGGGGAAGAAGTATTTATGATATTGTTTCTCTCTCCATAGAGAAAGCGAGGGAGTTTTTTGAAGTTTTAGATAGTAATAAAAAGTCCGCCAAAGGCGGATCTCCCGAAGGGAGAAAAAAACCAGAATTAGAACTTACCAGCCGCCAGCAGAAAATTGCCAAGCAGATTCTTAAGGAAGTAAGAAATCGTTTAACTTTTTTACATAATGTGGGTCTGGACTACCTTACTCTTGATCGGGCTACTTCAACCTTGGCCGGGGGCGAAGCCCAGCGTATTCGTCTGGCTACTCAAATTGGCTCCTCTTTAGTCGGCGTAATTTATATTTTAGATGAACCTTCAATTGGGCTTCATCAGAGGGATAACCAGAAATTAATTGATACCCTGAAAAAATTAAGGGATTTAGGCAATACAGTTATCGTCGTTGAGCATGATGAAGCGACAATGCTTGAAGCGGACCAGCTGGTTGATATCGGACCGGGAGCCGGTGACCATGGCGGTAAGGTGGTGGCTATTGGCACGCCTGAAGCCATAAAAAAGAGCGCCAAATCATTAACCGGCAAATATCTTTCCGGAAAGCTTAAAATTGAAATGCCCAAGCAGTATCATAAAGGCAACGGCAAATTTATCACTATTAACGGGGCGAGTGAGTTTAATCTAAAAGATATAAACGTAAAAATTCCACTGGGCAAGTTTGTTTGCATTACCGGTGTTTCCGGTTCGGGAAAATCCACTCTTATGATTGATATTCTGGCTAAGGCTATGGGGCAATATTTTTACAAAGCTAAAGATCTGCCCGGCAAACACAAAGAGATTAATGGTCTGGAGAACTTAAATAAAGTTATTCATATTGACCAATCTCCTATTGGCCGCACTCCGCGCTCAAACCCAGCCACTTATACCGGTGTTTTTACCTATATTCGAGATCTTTTTTCCAAGTTACCGGAAGCAAAAATAAGAGGCTATACTCCCGGACGTTTCAGTTTTAATGTTAAAGGCGGACGCTGTGAAGTCTGTCAGGGAGATGGTATGACCAAGATTGAGATGAATTTTCTGCCTGATGTGTATGTAGAATGCGAAGAGTGTAAAGGCCGGCGTTATAACCAACAAGCTCTGGAAATTCATTACCGCAGTAAAAATATTTCCGATGTTCTTAATATGACCGTGGAAGAAGCCTTAGGTTTTTTTGAAAATATTCCGGCTATTAAGCAAAAGTTAAAAACTCTTTTTGAAGTTGGTTTGGGCTATGTTCATCTTGGCCAGTCAGCTACCACTCTTTCCGGCGGCGAAGCCCAAAGGGTCAAACTGGCCACTGAGCTTTCCAGAAGAGCGACCGGCAAAACACTTTATATTCTGGACGAACCAACCACCGGTCTTCATTTTGATGATATCAAACGCCTTTTAATTGTTATTAATAAGCTGGTTGATAAGGGTAATACGGTTCTTATTATTGAACATAACATGGAGGTGATTAAATCAGCGGACTGGGTTATTGACCTGGGGCCGGAAGGGGGCGATAAGGGTGGTGAAATAATCGCCGAAGGGACACCAAAAGATATTATAAAAATATCCAAAAGTTATACGGCTAAATATCTTAAAGAATTTTTTAAGTTAAAAAAATAAGCACCGGAATTTTCCAGTGCTCGTCAAGAAGTCATTTCCCGATGTTTTTTTATGAAGAACGTGATTTTTTTATCGGTCGTGCCAAGCTATGTCTTCTTTGGCCTTTTTGATTGCCTGCTGGCAAATAGCGCATTCCTCAATATGAGTAATATCTTCTTTTGAGAATGAATTTTTTCTTTCGAAAAAATTCTTTGCTTGATTCGGCATTAGGCAGTTGCCGTTAAGCCTTGATTCTTTTTCAACAGCAGCTGATTGAATCATTTTTTCTCCTTTGCTAAAAAGATAAGAGATAAGTATAATGAAGAATGGACGTAAGGTGCGTAAACTTAGACATATCATATGACAGTTATAAAATTTAGTCAACTGGAAAAAGCAATCATAAAAACAATCTGTTACTATGATATTTTTGATTTTCCATTAACCAGTGAAGAAATTTGGCACTGGCTTTATACAGATGAAAGAAACGACTTCGAAAAAGATCTTAATTCAGTTATTGACGCCCTGGAAATGAATGATAATTTAAAAGAAGTGATTAATAACGACGAAGGGTATTACTTTTTAAAAGGAAGAAGAGAAATTGTTGAAACAAGAAGAGAAAGAAGAGAGATTGCCAAAAAAAAATTAAGTATTGCTAAATACGTCGCCTCATATTTAAGACTGGCTCCTTTTCTGAAATATGTTGCAGTTTGCAATAACCTCGCTTTTAACAATGCCAAGAAAGAAAGCGACATTGATTTGTTAATAGTGGCTGAAGCTAATCATCTTTGGCAATGCCGTCCCTTTGTTACGACCTTGGTTCATCTTCTTGGTAGAAGGAGATATAAAGATAAAATAAAAGACAGAATCTGCCTTAGTTTTTTTGTCAGCACCGATTCTCTTGATTTTCGGCCTCTTCTTCTGTCGGAAGAAGATCCATACTTTACTTTTTGGGTCAGCCAACTTGTTCCCCTTTATGATGAAGAAAATTTTCATCAAAAGATTCAAAAAGCTAATGACTGGGTAATTAAAAAAATACCCAATAGTTTTGAAGAAGAACGGTTTCCTCTGGTAAAAAAGAATTCCTATGTTTCATCCGTGCAAAATTTGTTTGCTCTTCTTTTTTTGAATCCCAGGTTTGGCAGAAATCTTTGCCAGAGCCTCAAGGATAGTCAGTTTAGAAAAATGCAAATGAATAAAAATAGTGTTATGCATGAAGATAACACTAAAGTAGTTATTTCTGACAATATCTTAAAATTTCATGAAACGGATAAAAGGAAAATATATCGGGAAAAGTTCTATAATAAGGTAAAAGAGGTTTTGGGAGATAGTTGTGGATAACTCTTATTTCTTGACACATCGGCAGTAATCGCCTAAAATTACATAACAAATAAATAATTAGCACTCTTGACGTATGAGTGCTAATTAGATACTATTAAATACTGTCGATAATTAAATAAGGAAAAATAACATGAATTTAAAACCATTAGGCGACAAAGTTATTGTTAAATCTCTTCCCGATGAAGAGGTGACCAAAGCCGGTATTGTTTTGCCTGATACCGCCGAAAAAGAAAAGCCGGAAAAAGGCGAAGTAGTGGCAGTTGGTCCGGGTAAAATTTTAGATAACGGACGACACGCTCCTATGTCGATTAAATCAGGTGATAGAATTCTTTTCAAGAAATACAGTCCGGACGAAGTAAAAGTTGATGGAGAAGAACTTTTGGTTGTTTCAGAAGAAGATATTATTGCGATTATTGAATAAGAATTACTTCTTAGCGACTTTCCTGCCCGCTCGTGCCTCGCAGAGGCAGGCGGGAGTCGTGAACGCCACTTCAGCCAAAGGCTGATCCGCTCTGGGCGGAAAAGTGGCTAGAAGGGATTATAATTTATTAACTATTTAACTAATCAACTAAATTAATTTAATTTTATGGCTAAAGAAATTTTATATGAAGAAAAGGCTCGGGCCGCTCTAAAAAAAGGAGTCGACCAGTTGACTGATTCTGTGCGTGTTACGCTCGGTCCCAAGGGACGAAACGTTATTTTGGACAAAGGTTTTGGCCCTCCCACTATTACCAATGACGGAGTGACCATTGCCAAAGAAATTGAGCTTGAAGACAAGTTTGAAAATATGGGAGCTGAACTTATTAAAGAAGTAGCTTCCAAGACCAATGATGTGGCCGGTGACGGCACAACTACCGCTACTATTCTGGCCCAGAGTATTATTCAGGAAGGTCTTAAAAATGTAGCCGCTGGAGCCAATCCCATGATTATCAAAAGAGGAATTGAAAAAGGAGTTAAGGCAATTGTTGAAAAACTGAAAGAGATTTCCAAACCGGTAAAAACAAACGAAGAAATTGCCCAGGTCGCATCTATTTCGGCTAATGATAAAGAAATTGGCGAAGTAATTGCCAAGGCTTATGAAAAAGTAAAAAAGGACGGAGTAATTACGGTTGAAGAATCACAATCCTTTGGCTTGGAATTGGAAGTAGTGGAAGGGATGCAGTTTGATAAAGGGTATGTTTCACCTTATATGATTACAGATACAGAACACATGAAAGCCGAGTTCGAAGATTCATATATCCTTATTACTGATAAAAAGATTTCTTCTTTGCAGGAAATTCTGCCGCTTCTAGAAAAGTTGGCTCAGTCAGGGAAAAAGGAATTAGTTATTCTGGCTGACGAAATTGAAGGCGAAGCCCTGGCTACCTTTGTGGTTAATAAACTTCGGGGCACTTTTAATGTCTTGGGAGTAAAGGCACCTGGTTTTGGCGATCGCAAAAAAGAAATGCTGTCAGATATTGCCGTTCTTACCGGAGCGAAATTAATTACCGAAGAAGTTGGCCTTAAACTGGAAAATGTGGAAATTAATGATCTTGGCCAGGCTCACAAGATTATTTCTACCAAGGAATATACGACTATTGTTGAGGGCAAAGGTAATGAGCAGGCAATTAAAGATCGAATTAACCAGATTAGATCGGAATTAAAAGATACCGAATCTGACTTTGATAAAGAAAAACTAGAAGAAAGATTAGCCAAGCTGGCTGGCGGGGTAGCCGTGATTAAAGTCGGAGCAGCGACAGAAACAGAAATGAAAGAAAAAAAACATAGAGTAGAAGACGCCAAGGAAGCAACAAAAGCGGCTATGGAAGAAGGGATTGTGCCAGGCGGTGGAGTGGCTTTAATTCGTACTCAAGAATCCTTGGATAAAGTAGAAACAGAAGAAGCCGAGGAAAAGGTAGGTCTGGAAATATTGAAAAAAGCAATTGAAGAGCCCCTCAAGCAAATTGCCAGAAATGCCGGTAAAGAACCAGCCGTTATTCTTGATGAGGTTAAAAAACATAAAGACAGTCATGGCTATAACGCGGCCAAAGATAATTTTGAAGATTTAGTCCAAGCTGGAATTGTTGATCCGACAAAAGTGACTCGCTCCGCTCTTCAGAATGCGGCCTCTGTTTCTGCTATGCTTTTAACGACTGAAACTGCTGTTACCGATAAGCCAAAAGAAAAGGAAGATATGCCCCCGATGCCTGGAGGAATGCCCGGCGGTATGCCCATGGGGATGTAGTTAGTTGTCGTAAAAATATAATAACCAATATATGGATGGTAGACTGATTAGTCTACCATCCTTTTGCAAGAGGTGGTTTGTCAGTCTTGGTTAATTTTAGTATAATATAAGGCATGGAAGAGCAGCATCCCTCCTCCGCTCCAGACTCAGCTGAAGCTATGTCTGGCAAGAAAGCTACGGAGGATAAAGATAATGAAGAAAAAAGAATTTCTAGTGATTTAGCTGGTCAAACATTTGCCTACTATTTCCGACTTTTCCGCTGGCCTGTTTTGGGAGTTTTGATTGCTGAAATAGTTTTGATCATTTTAGATCAAGGAATGGTTTATCTCTGGTTTATTAATCTTCTTCTTTTTGTCGGCCTTACTCTTTGGATTAAAAAAGTATACAAAGGTAATTTTATTCAATCTTTGGTCTTAAACGGGTTGGCCGGATTGACATTAGGCTTTCTGATCGCTTTATTCAAGCTTGTCTGGCATCACAAGGTTTATCTTTTCTTTAATCTTATCACGGAAACAGTCAACACTTTGCTTTTTAGCCTTCTTATTTCAGCCGCTACTTATATAGTTATAACCAAGGAATATAAAGATCACGGCCTTTTGCCTTTTAAATTTAAAAATAAAGATAAAAAAGATAAAACATCATAAGAAAGGAGGTGAAATAAATGGAAGAGAAATCAAGTCTCGGGGAAAGTCAGGAAAATAAACTTCTTGCCGCTATTTCTTATTTATGGCTTTTGAGCATTATTATTCTTTTGGTAAAAAAAGACTCCAAGTTTGTCCAGTTTCACGCTAAGCAAGGATTTATTATTTTCATAGCCTCGATTATTTTTTGGTTCATCCCTGTTCTTGGCTGGTTTTTGAATTTGGTTATAATCGTAGCGGTAGTAGTCGGTTTTATCAAAGCTCTTTCCGGCGATTATTGGCGCATTCCGGTCGTTCATGGAATTTCCCAAAAAATTAATTTCTAAAAATTGTATATAACTTGGTACTCTTCTTGAACGTCTTTCTTTTAGAGGGGTACTTATAATGTATATAATTTTTAAGATAATTTTTTATGGTAAAGAAAAAAAATAAAACAAAAAGAACAAAAAAACTAATTCTTTGGTTTAATCAGCTGCGTAATAATGATGTACCTCTGGTTGGGGGCAAAAATGCTTCTTTAGGGGAGATGTATGCCACTCTGACTAAAAAAGGGATTAATGTGCCTAATGGATTCGCGGTTACGGCGGAAGCGTACCGTTTTTTATTAAAAGAAGGTGGAATCAGAAAAGAAATTAGAAATATTTTGTCTGATTTAGATACACATAATATCAAAAATCTTATGGAACGGGGACGGCTTGTGCGCCAGCTTATTTTAAATGTGGATTTTCCTAAAAAACTGAACGATCAGATAATAGAAGCTTATGAAAAGATGGAAGAAGAATATGGCAAGGATGTTGATGTGGCGGTTCGAAGTTCGGCTACCGCAGAAGATTTACCGGATGCCTCTTTTGCCGGCCAACAGGACACTTATTTAAATATTAGGGGTAAAGAGGAACTTATAAAATCCTGTCATCGGTGCTTTGCCTCTCTTTTTACCAACCGGGCCATCTCTTACCGTGAGGACAAGGGCTTTGACCATTTTAAAATAGCCCTTTCTATTGGTGTCCAAAAAATGGTCCGCTCTGACAAAGCTTCTTCTGGAGTAATGTTTACAATAGATACAGAAAGCGGCTTTCAGAATGTAGCTCTTGTCACCGGGGCTTGGGGTCTGGGGGAAAATATTGTCCAGGGCAATGTAAATCCGGACGAATGGTATGTTTTTAAACCGACCTTGGTTCAGGGTTATAACTCAATAATTTCCCGAAGCAGAGGAACAAAAGCTTTAAAAATGATTTACTCTTCCAACAAGCGGAAGCCAACTTTGAATATTAATGTAGAAGACCGAATGCGAAGAAAGTATGTTTTGACTGACAAGGAAATTTTAACTTTAGCCAAATGGGGAGTAGAGATTGAAAAACATTATCAGAAACCGATGGATATTGAATGGGCTAAGGATGGTCTGACCAAAAAACTATACATTGTTCAAGCCAGGCCGGAAACAGTTCAGTCTCAAAAAAATGCCTATGTATTGGAAGAATATGTTATTGAAAGCAAAGGGAAGAAATTGGTTATTGGCTCACCGGTTGGCACCAAAATAGCAGCCGGCTTGGTTAATATAATTAAAGACACCAAACATATCACCAAATTTAAAAAGGGACAGGTTTTAGTGACTGATATGACTGACCCGGACTGGGAGCCGATTATGAAAATTGCTTCCGCCATTGTTACCAATAAAGGCGGCCGGACTTGCCACGCGGCTATTGTTTCCCGGGAGTTGGGCATTCCCTGTATTGTCGGCAGTGAAGTAGCCACCAAGAAATTAAAAACCGGCAAGCTTGTTACTGTTTCCTGTGCAGAAGGGGAAAAAGGCTTTGTTTATGAAGGCAAGGCTAAGTTTAGGGTCAAAAAAACAAACTTAAAAAATCTCAAAAGGCCAAAGACCAAGATAATGATGAATATCGGCAGTCCGGATATGGCTTTTTCTTCCAGCTTTATTCCTAATGACGGAGTAGGCTTGGCCCGGGAAGAATTTATTATTAATGACTTTATTCAAATTCACCCTCTTGCTTTGATTAACTATGCTAAGCTTAAGGATAAAAAAGCCAAGAAAAAAATTGCTGAGATTACGCGAGATTACCGGAATAAAGAGCAATTTTTTATTGATAAACTGGCGACCGGGATTGCTATGCTGGGGGCGGCTTTTTATCCGAAAGATGTAATTGTCCGGCTTTCAGACTTTAAAACCAATGAGTACGCCAATTTAATCGGGGGAAGTGAATTTGAGCCTGAGGAATCAAATCCAATGATTGGCTGGCGCGGGGCTTCCAGATATTACGATAAAAAATATATAAAAGCTTTTGGGCTGGAAATTAAAGCTCTTAAAAAAGTGAGAGAAGAAATGGGGTTAGTCAATGTTAAGGTAATGGTTCCTTTCTGTCGGACTGTCGATGAAGGAAAAAAAGTTCTTGAAGTAATGAAGAAATATGGCCTTGAACAGGGCAAAAACGGACTGGAAGTATATGTTATGTGTGAGATACCGGCCAACGTTATTCTGGCTGAGCAATTTGCCGAGATATTTGACGGGTTTTCCATTGGTTCAAATGACTTAACTCAGCTTACCCTTGGTCTTGATCGCGACTCATCATTAGTCGCTCATATATATGATGAAAGAAATCAGGCGGTGCTGGATTTAGTTTCTCAGGTTATAAAAGTGGCTAAAGCCAAGGGTAAGAAAATCGGCATCTGTGGCCAGGCTCCCTCTGATTATCCTGAATTCGCCCGATTTATCGTGAAAGAAGGAATTGATTCAATGTCTCTTAATCCGGATACGGTTATAAAAACCACTTTAGATATATTGAAAACAGAAACCCGCCTTCGTAAAACTTCGGCGGGTAAAACGCCAAAACGAGCTCGAAAATCCCGCCGTCGCTAAAGCTATGGCGGGTTAAAATAAAAAATGAGAAAAGTCCTAGAAATAAATCCAGGGCTTTTTTCATTTAGACTTGACTTTTACTCCATTTTTGCTATATTTATTTTTTATGTTCTTTAACTAAAGAAAGGAGAAACAAAAAAAGCAGAAGCAAACTTTAACTTATTCAGGAGGATTAAGAATTGACGGGTTCTAAAAGGAATGATCGGAGTGACTTAGGAAGTAGGAATAGGAAAAAGGAATCTCTAGCAAAAAGAGCCCCTTTACCCGATATAAGAGAGTTTGAAACGGCAGAAGAGTACGTTGAGGCTATTTGCCGTTCTCGCAAAATCGTCCGTTCAGATCTAGTAAGGCCGGTCTCGCTTTCTAATTTGATTGACTTGTGCCGGCTTGGGGACATCAGTTCAATGAGAATATCCGAAGGGAGGAGAGTGCTATCCGCGCTTCAAGATAATCTCACGGAAATAGTCGGCGATGAGCAGGAAGCAGTTGGGATTTCCGTTGGAATTCTGCACAAAGAGGCTAAAAATGCCTTGCCTGTCTCCCGTGAATTTATGGAGCAAGTAGTTGGTTTTCGACTCTAAGCTCCCCCAATAAATGCACATTTTCCCTCTGCCACATGTTGAGCAGAGGGTTTTCTTTTTGTCTAAAATATAGTATGATATAATGCACTTGTTGATTGCATATAGCTTATAGTGAATGGCTTATTGGTATTTTTGTCCCCAGAGCGGAGAGGTGGCCGAATGGTAAGGCGCTTGCTTGGCCACCGCCTACGGCGGGGTCCCGCCAGAGGCGGGAAAAGCAAG
>CBDUSL010000013.1:0-15823 GCA_965370265.1 uncultured bacterium
GTTCTGAACCCAGCTCGCGTACCGCTTTAATTGGCGAACAGCCAAACCCTTGGGAGCTTCTTCACCCCCAGGATGCGATGAGCCGACATCGAGGTGCCAAACTGGTTCGTCGATATGGACTCTTGGAACCAATAAGCCTGTTATCCCCGGAGTAACTTTTATCCGTTGAGCTTCTCCGATCCTATATTCGAGAGTCGGATCACTAAGTTCTACTTTCGTAACTGCGCGACTTGTAGGTCTTGCAGTAAAGCTGGCTTATGCCTTTGCGCTATCGGCTGGATTTCCATCCCAGCCTAGCCAACCTTTGTAAACGCCTCCGTTACATTTTGGGAGGCGACCGCCCCAGTCAAACTACCCACCAGACACTGTTTTTCTTACCAGATTCATGGTGAGAAATTAGAATTAAATTAACATAAGGGTGGTATTTCATATTGCGACTCCACCTCAACCAAAGTCGAGGTTTCAAAGTCTCCCACCTATACTAAGCATGCGTAAACTTAATTCAATGCCAAGTTGTAGTAAAGCTTCACGGGGTCTTTTCGTCCGGCCGTGGGTAATGAGCATCTTTACTCATAGTGTAATTTCGCCGAGTCCCTCGTTGAGAGAGTTCTCAAGTCGTTATGCCATTCGTGCAGGTCGGAACTTACCCGACAAGGAATTTCGCTACCTTAGGACGATTATAGTTATCGCCGGCGTTCATCAGCGCTTCAGTTCAGGGCTCTCACCCATCCCCTTAACGTTCTGACACTGGCCAGGCATCAGCCCCTATACGTCACCTTACGGTTTAGCAGGGACCTGTGTTTTTGATAAACAGTCGCTCGAGATCATTAACTTCGTCCCCACACTTGCAAGCAAGTGGGGGAAGGCCTTGTACCGAAGGTACGGCCGCTGTTTTGCCGAGTTCCTAAACGAGAGTTCTCTCGTACACCTTGGCAGATTTGCTGCCCGCTCACCTGTGTTGGTTTTGGTACGGACACCTGTAAATTGGCACTATGAATCTTTTCGTGGCACCACGTACATCCAAATCGAGTCGACCCGAAGGTTTTCTCTTCCGCCAACCCCGCCAAAGGCGGGGCCAGCGACGTGTATAGCCAAAACACGCTCAGATTTAAAATGATGCGTCAACTCATAGCAAGCAAACAGGTGGTGCTGGAATATTAACCAGCTGTCCATCGACTACGCCTTTCGGCCTCGCCTTAGGACCGACTAACCCTGGGTCGATTCGCGTTGCCCAGGAAACCTTGAGCTTACGGTGTCAGGGATTTTCACCCTGATTTTTGCTACTTATACCAACATTCTCTCTTCCACACTCTCCACCGTTTCTTACGAAACGACTTCGGTGAATGTGGAATGCTCCTCTACCACTTCATCGAGCCGAAGCTCGATAAAATCCACGTCTTCGGTATTAAGCTTTAGCCCCTATACATTTTTGGCGCAAAGTGACTTGACTAGTGAGCTGTTACGCTTTCTTTAAAGGATGGCTGCTTCTAAGCCAACCTCCTAGTTGTTTAAGTCACAATACTACCTTTACACTTAGCTTAAATTTTGGGACCTTAGACGGTGGTCTGGGCTGTTTCCCTTTTGACCGATGGAGCTTAGCCCCCATGGTCTGACTCCTATAATTAAATACGTAGGATTCGGAGTTTGGTTGGATGAAGTAGGCTTGCGCCATCCGCACCCATTCAGTGCTCTACCCCCACGTAAGTATTTATAAGGCTAGCCCTAAAGCTATTTCGAGGAGAACCAGCTATTGCCAAGTTCGATTAGCATTTCACCTCTACCCACAGCTCATCCCCTAGCGTTGCACGGCTAGTGGGTTCGGACCTCCCCCTTGATTTCTCAAGGGTTCATCCTGGCCATGGGTAGCTCACTTGGCTTCGGGTCTAGTCCATACAATATTTTAGAAAATTAGTGAATTAGTCATAAAAAATAACTAATCACTAATTAACTAATGGTCGCGTTTTCACGCTTGCTTTCACTTTGACTTCACTCTTGAAAAGTTTAGTCGAACTGTATAGAACTAAGTCGTTGGCTCATTCTTCAATAGGCACGCCGTCACCCACGCCAAAGGCGGGGCTCCGACTGCTTGTAAGCATATGGTTTCAGATACTATTTCATTCCCCTCACCGGGGTGCTTTTCACCTTTCCCTCACGGTACTAGTTCACTATCGATCATTAAAAGTATTTAGCCTTGGCAATATAGTCATGCCGGATTCCCACGAGATTTCACGGGTCTCGTGGTACTCGAGAGTAATTACCAAGATGCTTATTTCCTTTCGCCTACAGGACTATCACCCTCTTTGGTGACTCTTTCCAGAGTCTTCGGCTAAGAAATAGTAATAGCATTTCCTAACAATCGTTAGGAAATCATACTACATGCGCTAATCTTGTATCTGTCATAAGCAGATATAAGTAATTATCTCACTACCCCCATAAAGTATAAGGGCTTATGACCCCTTTCTACGCAAGCGTAGAAAACTCAATAGGTTTGGGCTTTTCCCTTTTCGCTCGCCACTACTAAGGGAATACGTCAGCAAATAGCAGATGACAAATAACCGAAGTTACTGCCATTAGCTATAGGCCAACCTCTTTTTTTCTTTTCCTCTGGGTACTAAGATGTTTCAATTCCCCAGGTTTACTTCTCATACCCTATGTATTCAGGTATGGATAATTCGATCTTCCATCGAATTGGGTTTTCCCATTCGGAAATCCCCGGATCAAAGGTCGCTTGACACCTCCCCGAGGCTTATCGCAGCCTGCTACGTCCTTCATCGCCTTTTAATGTCGAGGCATCCTCCATATGCTCTTGTTGAGTCCCGATTTACTCGGGAGTCGAATTCGATCATAACTATAAAGATATAAGTTATGATAAGTTATAATTTTAGTTGATGCTCTTTATTACCTATATTCAGTTGTTAAGGTTCACCTTATCCTTTGGGGTACAAAAAAACCGCTTTCAAGCGGCATGCGCATGAATTCAATAATAGGCGCAACTTAGCCGCTTTTTTGTCTTAGATAAAGGTTTTTTTGTTCCATATAATGTGTGGATAAGCTATATTATGTTTTACAAGTACAATTATAACCTATTTTGGGAATTTGTCAAATACAAAGAAAGACAAAGGTGTGGTGCTGGGAGGGAGAATCGAACTCCCAAGCCCTTGCGGGCACTAGGTCCTAAACCTAGCGCGTATACCTAGTTCCGCCATCCCAGCTTATATGTTTACCACCAATGGAATTTACACCGCTTTTGTAATGTGGCTACTTCGGCCAGTCCTTCTTTTCTAATCTAATTTTAGCAAAAAGTCAAACCTTTGTCCCGCCAGAGCGGAACGGCGGCTTGCAGATAAAAAGTTTGACAGATTTAGTGATGTTGTTAAAATGAAGGGCTAAATATGTTCTTTTTTAATTTTTTATACACTTTTTCTTTTGATGAGAAAAGGAAGGATTTTGATGAAAAGCAATAATAATCTAGCTTTGATTACAGGTACTGCTCACCGAACACTGGCGCACAAAATTGCGGCTTGTCTTAATACTACGCTTCTTGAGACGACTGTAGACAGCTTTCTTGACGGGGAGGCCAGAATTGAGGGCGTGGCAAACACCAGAGGGATGGATGTATTTATTATACAGCCAACCAATCAGCCAGACAGAAATCAGACAGAAATTGAATTACTCACTGATTCGGTACTCAGATCGGCTGAACGTGTAACAGCTGTAATTCCCTATTTGGGTTATGCCAGACAAGACAGAAGAGGCGAGTCAAGAGTACCAGTTTCCATTAAAGTGAGAATTCGAAATCTAGTAAGTACCGGCCTAGATCGTTTAGTGTTTCTCAACCTTCATAATCCGGTCATTCCGGCTATGGCTGAAATGGTCGATCCAAAGATAAAGGTGGATCATCTTAATGCCAGGCCGGTAATTCTTGAATGGTTGATAAAACGCGGTCTTGAAAATGTAACTTTGGCTTCTACGGATGCGGGTGGAGCAAAATTGGTCGCTTCCTTTGTAAAACGTTTAGGAGATCTAAAAGGAAAAGATGATTTAGGCAATTGCGTTGATGTTGAATTAGGCATAGGTCATAAAACAGGCTCTAGTTCGATAGGAGTTGATAAAATAAACCTTATTGGTGAATTTGAGGGAAGAGATGTTTATTTTATTGACGACATGACTTCGAGTGGGGAGACTCTTATTAATGCGGCGGAAGCCGCTCAAAAGAAGAATGCAGCCAGTATTACTGGTATAGTAATCCACCCGGTTTTAGCTAACGAAGATGTTTGCCGAGCATTAAATGACAGCCCTATTGATCATCTGGTAACGACTGACAGTCTTCCAATCAATGAAAAAGCCAGGGAGATTTTTGGTGAAAAACTGGAACAGATCTCTATTGCTAAATTGCTTGCACTCGGAATATGGCATCTCCATCATGACATCAGTATAACCAAACTCTTTGAGTTAAATGGTTATCAGGATAGCATTCAAGCCATGGAGGCTAAAATACGCTGTTAGATCATTTCGGGGCTTTCCAAGTAAAGCCCCATTTTTTTATAGTGCATAAATTGTGCCCTTCGACCCGGCTCAGGATTATAACAAAATTTATGATATTTTATGGTTAAATATCTAATATTATAGAAGTTGATAAAATGTGGATGATATGACTTGACATAATTCTACCCAATGATTAAAATAAAAATGTAGACAGATTTTGGTGGCTCCGCTAAAGGGGTCACCAAAGTTTTTTATTTTGAAGGGACTCGATATTGGTGATCCATAATTCGGGTTTTAAATAAGTTTGAGTTATGGCGGCTGGTAAGGTTAGGGTTTTAGTTATGGGATATAAGAAAATTAAAAGTTTTAACGACTTAGAGATTTATAGATCAAGCTATGAAGCCTCTGTTGTTGTATTTAAAAAAATATTGCCATTAATTCCGTCAATAGAAAAACAAGATTTATTATCTCAGTTGAGAAGGTCATGTAAGGCGATACCACGCTTGATTGCTGAAGGTTATGCTAAGAAGCACCAAAAAGCTGGCTTTCAAAAATACCTAGATGATGCCTTGGCTGAAATTAATGAGACAATCGTGAGCTTATCGCAACTTAAAGACTTTTATAGTATTAGTACGAAATTATGTGAGAACTTGATTGAAAAATATGATATAATTGCACGTCAGACATTTACTTTAGCGAAGGTTTGGGACAAGTTTAACAACACTAGAATTTATCCTAAGCCTAAGCCCAGAACTTTACCAGCGGCTATAACTAAAACTAATAATAATACAAACTTGGTGGCTTGAAGGAATAAGAAAATGTTAAAAAAAGTATTTGTTATTTGGTTAATAATACTATTGTTTTCCAATGGTTTATTAAACTTTGCTAAAACAACCAAAAGCCAAACACAACCTTCTGTTATCATCAATGAATTAATGTGGATGGGGTCTAGTCTTTCTTCTTATGATGAATGGATAGAGTTAAAAAATTTAACTGACGGAGCGATTGATTTATCGGGCTGGTATTTAACCAAACTTTCTTCCGGCCAGGAGACTTTAATGCTTTCTATTCCCGGGTACAATATTATTGATGATTTTTTTGTTCTTTCTAATTACGCCGATGATTCAGATAAGTGTATTTTAGACTTTACGCCTGATTTAGTAGATTCCAGCGTCTCGCTGGTTAATAGTCAGTTGCAAATAAAGCTTTATGATTCCGAAGGTAATTTAGTAGATATAGCTGACGATGGATCCGGCAAACCTTTGAGCGGGGAGTATTCTTCCGGCGAGGTTTGGCGGTCCATGGAGAGGAATGCAAAAATAGAAAATGGAATTTTAGAAACCGCCTGGCACACTTCGGAAAATCAAGAAGGATTTAAAACGGAAAAAGAATACGGGACGCCGGGCCGGGAGAATTCAAATTCAGCCCCCATTGCCGAAGCCGGCGTCGACCAAACAGTTTATATGAATGAAGAAGTATATTTTGACGCTTCAGACTCTTTTGATCCGGATGGAGATGAGTTAGTCTACGCTTGGAATTTTGGGGATGGTAATTTAGGGGAAGGAGTCACTCCGGTCCATAAATATCAGCAAGAAGGTAGCTTTACGGCCACCTTATTTTTATCAGACAGCATTAATGAAATAAGTGACAGCTTAATAATAACGGTTAATAAAAAAGAAGAAGTGATTTTTAAACCTGTTCCCGATGACAACGATGAATCAGAAAATGATAACTTGGAAGAAAATGAAACAATTGAGGAAAATATAAATTATCAGTTTTCGGATAAAATATTATTCAATGAAATTTTTCCCAATCCCGAGGGAACAGACAGGGAGTTTGAGTTTATAGAACTAATCAATCTTGACTCAAAAGGAATAAATTTAATAGGCTGGAAGATATTCAACGGAAGCAAATACTTTGAATTTAAGGACAAGATAATTGAACCAGAAAGCTTTTTAGCTCTTAAATACGAAGAAACAGGCATGTACTTACGAAATTCAGGACTTATGCTCCAACTTCTTGATCCTGAAGATAAAGTTATAAACGGGGTAGAATATACAAATTCCCCGGAAGGAGAATCTTTTTCGAGAGTACTAGGGACAAATTCCTGGAGTTGGACTATTTCTGTTACTGAAGGGGAGGAAAATGAAATAACAGAAGACGTTGATGATACAAATGTCACTGAAGTTAAAAACCAAGAAGGGGGCGAAGTTTTAGGAATATCGGAACAAATAGAAGTATCTATTGGTGAGGCAAGAAGAATGGAAAAAGGAACAGAAGTAATAATAAAGGGATTTGTTTCTGTTGTGCCGGATGTTTTTGGCACTCAGTATTTTTACATTTTTGATGGTGAGGCAGGAATAAAAATATATTCATCAAAAAAATTATTTCCTGAGCTGAAAATTGGAGATTATGTTGAAGTTTTTGGCAAAGTTTCTGAAAGTTCAGGGGAGAAGAAGATTAATATAAAAGATATTGAAGATATTAAACGATTAAGCGATTTAGGCGAGTTTCCGAAAGCCATAAGGGTCAGTATAAATAAGATTAATGATGATTTAGCGGGAAGTCTGGTGATAATAGAGGGAACGATTCTTGATTCCGGCAAGACAAAAATTCTATTTAACGATAACACAGGTGAAATAGAATTATATTTGAAGAAAGGAGCGGGTGTTAATGGCAATGATTTTGAAGAAGGAAGCAGGGCTGAAATTTTAGGTATTGTTGTTCCTTATGAAACAGGCTATAGAATACTGCCTAGAACGGGAAGTGATATAAGATTAACCGGAGAATTTAAAACAGCCGAAGAAGTAGTTAACAAGGAAGGGGAGGTTTTGGGTATAACTGAAGTTAATGAAATAGAGATGCCATCATCAGATAACACTAATTCTCTGGCTAAATATCTAATAGTCATTATTTCTGGTTTGATTTTATGTTCAGGGTTATTAATTTTTCGATGGTATAGAACAAAGAAACAAACCGCTTAGTATGGTATAATCTTTATATGAGATTAAACAAATATTTATCTTTATGCGGAGTGGCTTCCCGCCGAAAATCTGATGACTTTATTAAAAACGGCCGGGTTAAAATAAATGGAAAAATTGTGAAAGAGCTGGGAGTAAAGATTGACCCCAATAAAGATGAGGTAGTGGTTAATAATAAAACATGCCGTCCTCCTTCATGTACCTACATCGCTTTGAATAAACCGATTGATTATGTTTGTACGAGAGCAATTTTTAAGGGTGAAAAATCTGTTTATGATTTACTGCCTAAAAAATTTCACAATTTAAAAATCGCCGGCCGCCTGGATAAGAATTCAAAAGGTCTGGTTATTCTTTCTGATGACGGCGATTTTATCTATAAACTTACTCATCCTAAGTTTGGGTATAAAAAAGAATACATTGTTGAACTTGATAAGTTTTTAACCAGAGAAGAAAAAGAAAGATTAAAAAAAGGAATTAAGCTTGAAGAGGGTTTGGCCAGATTTGATAAACTGGAAAAAACAGGCAAAAATAAATACCAAGTGATTATTCATCAAGGCTGGAAAAGACAGATTAGGAGAATGTTTAGCGAAATTAACCAGCATATTTACAGCCTGCAAAGAATAAAGGAGGGTAATTTTTCTTTAGAAAAAATAGCGCTTGGGAAATATAAAGAAATAAATAAAAAGGAAGTGTTATAAAAAAAGGACCCCTATTTGAGGTCCGAAGAGCTTTTGGGTTTAATATCTTCTCTTGTCCATAAGATTACTGGTCGGATTTTTTTCTCCTTTTTTTGAATTTAAAGAGAAAGTGTATTTTTTACTTCTTTTAGGTTTACGCTTGAACCGAGTTCACAGTCATGATTGGTTAAAGATACTACTTGGAGGGGAATCTCAAATTTACTGATCGCTTCTTCTAATTCAATAGGGCAGGCTATACCAATGACGGCTTGGGGTTTTAATTCTTGGTTCAATCTGGCTACAGCGGTAAAACCGGAAACTATGAAAATATTTACGTAGCCTTTTTTTCTGCCTAATTCTAGAATTTGGCTAGCAAAACAATCATCCGAACAGGATTGGCATGATATTCCTTGACCCCATTTTTTTCTTTTACTGGGACAGACAGTTAATTTTCTTAGACATTGAGAGATAAAAATGATTCTTTTATCAACCGGTATCCGGGAAAAGCTCTCAGCGTTTCTTTCATTTATGGCCAGAAAATGTGCTTCCATTTTTTTCTCCATTTTCAAGTTTAAAGAACATTAACGATAATAACAATTTATTATCTTATCAATAAGAAGTAAAATTGTCAAAATAAAATTTCTTTGGGAAGAAGTGTTAATATTAGATCAGAAGATATTATTTTAATAAAAAAATCCGGCAGGTTCTGTTCCCCGCCGGAATGGTTGGATTGAGCTTAGTGCCAAATGAGGGCCCGTGAATTATACTTCATAGAGCTGGTCGATGATATGCTTATTATTGCATATACCACATTCGTCAAAGTATGAGCCACAGATATTACAGCGGCAACTAAAGGCGGCACATTTTATTAGGCGTCTTTTCTTTTTTTTGTTTAAACTTACTCTTTCCTGAATAAAATATGTTCTGCCCGTTTCGTGTCCATTAGGGCACGTTTTTTCTGAAGCCCACTTCGTTTTACAAATTGAGCAATTGCCGTCAACCTTCTTGCATTCAATTAATCCAAGATATTTTATTTCAAAACCCTGCCCTTCATTCATGCCTTACTCCTTTCGAAAATGTAAAGATCCACAGTCCAACTTATCATTTCTGTTATGGTTTTGTCAATAGCAAGACTAAAGGGCTAATTTTTGCTAAAATGAAGGTATGGTTAAGAAGAAAAAATTAGTAATTATAGATGGGAATGCTCTGATCCACCGGAGCTTTCATGCTTTACCGCCCACTTTAACGACTAAAAAAGGAGAGCTAGTAAATGCAGTTTACGGCTTCACTTCTATTCTTTTAAAAGTGCTAAAAGATTTAAAACCTGATTATTTAGCGGCCACTTTTGACCTGGAAGGGCCGACTTTTCGGCACAAAGAATATAAAGAGTATAAAGCGACTCGTGTTAAGGCTGACCAGAGCCTTTATGACCAGATACCACGGGTAAAAGAAGTGGTTCGGAGTTTTAATATTCCTATTTATGAAAAAAAAGGTTTTGAAGCGGATGATATGATTGGAACAATTGTGTCACAAGTTGAAACCAGTAATTCTGAAATTGAAAGTATCATTGTGACTGGCGATTTAGATACTTTGCAATTAATCAGCAAAAATACAAAAGTTTATACCATGAAAAAAGGGGTTAGTCAGGAAATGATTTATGACGAAAGGGCCGTTAAACAAAGATATGGCTTTGGTCCGGAACGGGTAGTTGATTATAAAGCTTTAAGAGGTGACCCTTCTGATAATATTCCGGGGGTGCCAGGAGTCGGTGAGAAAACCGCTTGTAATCTTATTATAGAATATGGCGGTTTGGAAGATGTTTATAAAAATCTCGATAAAATTAAAGAACGCCCCCAAAAATTGTTACGTGAGAATAAAGATAAAGCTCTTCTTTCGAAAAAGTTAGCAACGATAAAAAAAGACGCCCCCGTTACTTTTGAAATAGAAAAAGCGGTTCTTCATGACTACGACCGCAGTCAAGTCGTCGAACTTTTTCAAGAGCTGGGGTTTAAGAGTTTGTTGAATAAATTGCCTGACTCAAACGCAACTTTATTTCAGGGAAAAATTGAATTGGGGGCCGGGGATAAAGAAAAGGAAAGGGATGAAACCGCTAAAGACTTAGGACTTGAGTATAAGTTAATTGATAATAATGAGGAATTGGTTAAGTTAATTGAGATATTAAAAAAACAAAAAGAAATTTGTTTTGACACGGAAACAACGGGTCTTGATCTTTTTTCGGCCAAGCTTTTAGGCGTTAGTTTTTCCTTTGAAGAAAACAAAGCCTTTTTTGTTTCAACGGTTAAATTACCAGATGCTTTGAAAAAATTAAAACCGGTTTTGGAAAACGAAGAAATTCTTAAATACGCCCAGAATATTAAGTATGATTACGCGGTTCTAAAACAAAATGGGGTGAAAGTAAAGCCTCTCTGGTTTGATTCTATGATTGCCGCTTATCTAATTAACCCCGGAATTCGCCAGTATAATTTAGACAGTTTGGTTTTTTCGGAATTGGGCTATGAAATGCAGCCGATGGTTGAATTAATCGGCAAAAAAGGGAAAAATCAGCTACCGGTTGAAGCAGTACCGGTGGAAAAATTAAGCTGGTATTCCTGTGAAGATGCGGATTTTACCTTAAAGCTTTCCAGAAAACTTGATCCGGAATTAGACCAGCGCAATTTAGATAAATTATTTCACGAAATGGAAATGCCTCTGGTCGAAGTTTTAGCGAACATGGAAGAGACCGGGGTTAAAATTGATGTACCATATTTGGATAAAATGAATAAGGAAGTAACGAAAGAAATTCTAAAACTGGAAAAAGAGATTTATAAATTGAGCGAGGGAGAGTTTAATATTAATTCCCCGCTCCAACTTAAGGAAGTATTATTTGAAAGACTTAAAATTTCTTCAGAAGGGATAGGGCGGACTAAAACAGGTATTTCCACGGCCGCATCTGAGTTGGAAAAAATGAAAGGCCGCCACCCTATTATTAATTTAATATCCGAATACCGGGAATTAGCCAAGCTTAAATCCACCTATTTAGAAGCTTTGCCTAAGCTGGTGAACAAAAAAACCGGGCGGGTTCATACCAGTTATAATCAGACGATAGCCGCGACTGGCCGGCTTTCTTCTTCCAGTCCTAACTTACAGAATATTCCTATCAGGACAGAACTGGGGGCAAAAATAAGAAACGCCTTTATCCCGGAAAAGGGGTTTAAACTTTTGGCGGCTGATTATTCCCAAATCGAGCTTAGAATCGTTGCTTCCCTGTCTAATGATACGGAAATGATTAATTCATTTAAAAAGGGAGAAGATATTCATGTCCGCACGGCCGCTATTATTAATGAAGTGCCTTTAGATAAAGTAACTCAAAAAATGCGGTATGGAGCCAAGGCAACTAACTTCGGGATTATTTACGGCCTGGGTATTCACGGGCTTTCCCGCAGCGCTGAAATATCACTTGATAAAGCAAGGGATTTTATTGAAAGGTATTTTATCCTTTATGAAGGAGTGGCTGACTTTTTAGAAACCAGTAAAGATCAGGCTCATGAAGAAGGCTATAACGAAACATTATTTGGCCGGAGAAGGTATTACCCGGAAATCCAGTCCGGCAACCAGGGCCTTCGGGCGGCGGCCGAACGAGCGGCTATTAATCATCCGGTTCAGGGGACAGCCGCTGACTTGATTAAAATGGCGATGATAAAGATTTATAAGGAGTTACCAAGCGTTAGCCTCAAAAGTAAAATGATAATGCAGGTCCATGATGAGTTGGTTTTTGAAGTGCCGGAAAAAGATATTGATAAAGTTTCTAAGTTTGTCCAAGAAACCATGGAGAACATTCATAAGCTCAAAGTACCGATTAAGGTAGAAGTGAATTCTGGAAAGAATTGGGGGGAGTGTAAATAATTATATAAAAAAAGCCCCCGGTTTGGTATTGCCGGAGGCGGGTTTCTTATTCTTGAATGAACTCTTCGAAGCCCTTTTCGCGGAGGCACTTAGCAGGGTCGGGGTGGTGAGCAACAGGTGAGCCGCAGAGATTGCAAGCCTGACGAGGACCGAAACGGATGACCGTTCCCTTTTCACAAACGGCGCATCTGCCTATTTCTTCCCCTCCTTCAATGGGAAAACTCACAGCCAGGTGGCCGATAGCGACCGGGACAATAATACCTCGGAAGTGTTTGTGGTGATCCACAAATGCCTCTTTTGGCACGTCATCAATGTGCAGAGTCACTTGTTTCTCCTTTCTTATTTTGAGACAGCGAAAGATCTATCTATATTCTAATGCAAACAAGCCAGCTTAACAAATTTTTTCATTTATGTCAAGATATAAGATACTATGATAATTTTTCTTCATGGGCCGGATAGCTACCGGTCCAGACAAAGGTTAAAATTTTACCGTGAGGGGTTTAAGAAAAAATATGACCCTCAGGGTTTGAATATCGAAGTTTTAGAAGGAGAGAAATTAAAGCTTGAAGAGTTTAGAAACAAACTAGGCAACCAAGGCCTCTTAGTCAAAAAGAGACTGGTTATTGTGGAAGAATTAATTGGCAAGAATAAGGCTAAAAAAATACAGGAAGAGATAACGGCTTATTTAAAAGAAAACAGGCTAAGCGAAGATGAGATACTGATTTTCTGGGAAGAGGATTTGAGCGGCGGCTGGAGCAAAGGAAAAAAGAAAAGTGGGGCAACAGGCAAACTGGTTAAGTATTTACAAAAAGAAGCCAAAATGGAAGAGTTTGAATTGTTAACCGGTCATAAGTTAAGCGCCTGGGCCGAGCGTGAATTTAATAAAAAAAGAGGAAGGATAGAAAAACCAGCCCTCAATCTTTTAGTTGCTTTGGTCGGCAGCAACCTCTGGCAAATGAATAATGAAATTGAAAAACTAATTAATTACAAAAAAGGAAAAATAATTGACAAAGAAGACGTAAGCATGTTTGTTAAGGCCAAGTATGATACGGATGTGTTTAAACTGACCGATATGATCGCCGAAAAAAAAGGAAAAGCAGCCCTAAAACTTATTCGGGATCAGATTATGAGCGGAGAAAACGAACTTTACCTTTTGGCGATGTTAACCAGACTTTTTCGTATCTTGGTTCAGGTAAAGGAGGTTTCAAAAGAAGAAAATAATCACTATACTATTGCTTCCAGATTAAAGCTTCATCCCTTTGTCGCTCAGAAATCACTGGCCCAGGTTAATAATTTTACCCTTAATGAATTAAAAGAGATTTACGGAAAGCTTTTAGAGATTGACCTTAAAATAAAAACAAGCCAGACGGATCCAAGAGTTCTTTTTGACTTGTTTATGCTGGAAACTATGGGCCTAACTTAGGCTTTTTTATTTAAAGCATTTAACTTTTTCATCAGCCGGGATTTTTTGCGAGCGGCTGTATTTTTTTTGATATAATCATGTTCAGTAGCCTTGTCATAAGCTTTGATGAGCTCTTTTGAAATTTTTTCCGCTTCGGATTTATTCTTAGTGGTTAAAGCTTTGCGAAAGCTAACATGAAGTTTTTTAATATTATTTTTTACCTTAAGATTACGCTCCCTTTTTTTCTTATTCTGGCGCAGGTCTTTAATGGCTGCTTGTTTAATAGGCATAGTTTAAATTATTATTTAAGTAAAGTAAAAAAAGTATAGCATGGCTCTTAGCATTTGACAACCCGGGAGTTTAAATATAAAATAATAAGCTCTTTTAAGCGGAATGCACTTTTTATAATTAGACTAAAAGGAGGTTAGAGATGAGTGGAATTTTTGGCATGATAAATTGTGGAGAACAGCTTAAGCCAAAAAGACTGGTTACTTTGAGCCGTTTAGGGGCCACTTCTATTCAGCACCGCGGTCCGGGCTGGACAGGTATTTCCTACACCAACGGCGACCGAGTCTGGGCAGAGGACAAAAGTAAAAAGAGAGTGGAGAATTTTTTCACCCTTAAGTTGATGAACAAGATTCTGGATGACGACCCGAAAGCCGTTTCCGTCATTGTTCAGCAGGCTTTGGTGGATATGCAGGGAAAGATAGATGCCCAGCCCCATTACGTGCGAAGTGTTCACGGCTCCTGGAGCCTGAGTGTAGACGGAGCCATTCCTCGGATTAATGAACTGAGGGAGCAGCTTAAGGGAGAGGATGTGATTTTTTATGGCAAGGCAATTGCCGAGTTCCTTCTTCTCTCAATCTTGCACGTTTACAAAAGCGGGCCGATGGACCTGGTAAAGGCCATGTCAGAGGTAATCAAAAAGACAAATGGAGTTTTCTCGGCTTGTCTGATGACTGGGGAGGCAGTTTACCTTTTCCGGGACCGATTTGCCGGCCAGCCCTTTTGGATTGCCCGTTTCGGCGGAGTTTATGTCTGGGCTTCTGAGACTTGCGCCATTGACCAGATGCGATGGGTTTTGGGAGAACCTGGGCTTTTCCGGGTGATTAAGCCGGGCGAGATAATCCGGATTGATCACGCCGGTAACTTCGATGAAATTCCAGCCGCCGAACCAGCTGAAAAACTGAAGAGATGTGTCTTCAATCTTGTTTACACGGCCAGGCCGGACAGTCTGACTGAAAATCCGGATATTATTGACTGGACTTCACGCACTGCCTTGATTAAGACGGGGAAGGTCCAGACGATTGGCTCCCATCGGATAAGGGTGGCCCAGCTTTCTTTGGAACAGGGAGATATTCCTGAAGACTCTATTGTTATTTCAGTTCCGGCTTCCGGGGATTTTTACCAGGATGGGCTTAGCCATGCTTCAGGCGTTCCCATGCATTACGGTATTGTGAGAAATCCGTATGTGGGAAGAACTTTCCTGGGACCTTTACAGGAAGCAAGAGAAGAAATGGCTCTTTTGAAATTTAACCCCTTACCCGATCTTTTTTTCCGTCATCCAAATGTAGTGATAACGGATGACTCGATTGTCAGGGGAACGAATTTCAAGAAGATATGCTGGATGCTTCGCAATAGCGGAGCCGAAAAAATCCATCTCCGAATCGGCTCACCGCCCTATCGGGGGGTGTGTTGTTACGGTGGAGACACTCGGACAAAAGAGGAGCTTTTCGCCAATCAGTATCTTGGGGAAGATGGCCAGCCAGATATGGCTCGCATTGCTCAAGAAATCGGAGCCGATGAGGTAGTCTACCTCTCTCTGAAGAACCTGAAGAAATGCGTAGCTAAAGTCTCTGATCCGGATGACTATTGCTACTCTTGTTTCAACTGCCAAAAATGGCACGAAGAAAAAGAATAATTTTTTAAGTACCTTTTACAAACGGCGACACCTAGTCGCCGTTTTTTCTTTGGCTAATTATTGAAGACTTATATTTATCGGGTTTAAAAGGTTTTAGCCGGACAATTTCCGTATTTTCGCCTATATATTTGGGTAAATCTTTAGTAAAGTTTTTTTGGTCATAACCGAGGGCAATTATATCCGGCTTTATTTTTTTGATAATATTATATTTATTATCAAGATTTTCTTCACCCAAAAAAGCCTTATTAACAAAATCAAGCTTTTGTATTGTTTTTAACCGAACCTCTTCGAGGTTATCTGGTTTCTGGCCTTTAATTTTTTTAACATTGTTGTCCCGGGCAACGATAACAGTCAAAAAACCGCCTAATTTATGGGCTTGTTTTAGAAAATATAAGTGACCGGGATGAAAATGGTCAAAAGTGCCAAAAACTAAGACTTTTTTGTTATTCATGCT
>CBDUSL010000014.1:0-15312 GCA_965370265.1 uncultured bacterium
AGCTGAGCTCGATGGTACCCCCGAGAGCCTGCCTGCCGGCAGGCAGGGAATCCCCGCCAGAGGCGGGTGCGCCTTAGGCGCAGAACCTTTATACTGGTGCCCCAGGCACGACTCGAACGTGCGGCCTACTGCTTAGAAGGCAGTCGCTCTATCCAGCTGAGCTACTGGGGCATAATAAAGAGGGCAAAAGTATAAATAAATTTAACAAAAAAATTGTCCTTTGTCAATGATGTCTAAATGACTCCGGCGTGATTTTTTTGTTAATTTTAATTCTTTTGGCGTAGCGTTCCACTATTCTTTGAATAGAGCGGGGAGTTAAAGAGCTTATAGCATATGGCGTATGGCTTATTGTTTTTTTTTGAGCGCGATCGTGGCGAATAAAAAGGGATTTTTCCTTGTCTTTTCTTTTTTCTAAATATTTTTTTAAGGCGAAGCGGGCCTGATTAGAAAATTTTATTTTTCTATAAGCAAAGTCATCTCTGGTCAAATTTGAAATTTCTGCCACTTTTAAATCCGTGCTGTAGAGGACTTCCAGCAAAGCTTTATCTCGGCGTTTGATTAAAAGATGAGAGCCGGTTTTTTCGGGAGCAGTTAGAATTTCTTCAGCTTCTTCTTTTTCCAGTTTTGGCCGGTGGTTAACTTGATGCTTAAAAAGCTTTACTTTTTTATAGTCAAACTTTGCTAAGTTATTTTTCTTTAAAAATTTCAAAAATGCCCTTAGGGAAATTAAATAATAATTTTGAGTTGAAGGTAATAATTTATTTTTTTCATCAACCAAAAAAATTCGGAATTTTCTAATTGTAAGAGAATTTATTTTTGAAAGATTTTCAATCTTGGTGAGAGCACCAAATAATTTTAAATGTTTTTGGTACTGGAAAAGAGTAGCCGGACTTTTCCCCTCCCTTTTTAATTCTGCTACAAATTGTTGGATGTATTTATCCATCATTCTTCAAAAAGCTCGGCTGACCAATCACCATCGGCCTTCCATTGTTTTACTATTTCTTTTATTCGGTCATCATGTAAATCAATCTCTCTGGGAGTTTTACCGGTGGTCAGAGAATAAAGGCAATGAAGCTCTTTTTTTAATGGATGTTCAGTAAAAATGCAAAAAGTATCCTGGCCTGTTCTTACTACTTCACCCGGGGTTGGAGGCCGTTTATTTTCTTCCGTAAACTGAAAATATAATTTTGGAATATCATGATAAATTATTAGCTGTTTTCTTTCTATCGCTTTTTCTTTTAATTTTTTTTCGGTTTCAAAAGGCATCCTGTTTTTAGCCAAATGATTTTCCCCGTAAAAAATTATTTGTTTTCTCATTGGCTCGGCCAGAGACATTTCCATAATTTTTTGGGCCACAATATCATTTTCTTTTTTAGTTGTTTCTTCCTGACCCTTTTTTTGTTCATAAGGGTTGCCTAACCCGATCAATTCAATCTGGGTTTCTTCGTTCACTTTGTTCGCCTCCTGGATGTTTTTAATTATATCCTGGTATTTTTCTATATCCATCCCCGTGCAATTATGATAAAAATCGCTTTTTTTATAATTTTTATCAGGGATAGTTATAGAGTTTTCTTCCCGGTCAAGTGTTTCAAGGCCTACCACTATATTCTGGTCTTTTGACATATTAATGATATAACGGATTATATCCCCGTGATGAGAAGAAGAGTGATAATCACTAATATAAACAATATCAGAATTATCAACCTCTTTAATCAGGTCGTTTTTACCGATTATTTCCAGTTTTTTAATATTTTCAAACTGTTCTTCAAGATTTGCTGTTTCTTGTTTGATTTCTACTCCTTTTCTTTTGGCACAGCCCATAGCTAATATTTTTTCTTGAACATCATCTACCGCTCTCATAATCTCTTCAGGGGTAGGGTCTTTTTTTAATTCTTTTTCGTGATTAACCAGCTCTTCGGGCGATAACTTATAAGCTTCTTGCATATAATAATTCCTTTCTATTATATTTTACGACACAAATGATTTTATAGCAATAAGTGTTTTAATAATTTAGAACAAGTTAGTTATCCTCTCGGCGATCACAAAGTTTACTCAAGAAACAAGAAACAAGTGTCCAAACAAGCACCAAATAACAAATCACAAATTTCAAATAAATTATAATGACCAAAACCACAACTCAAAAATATTTTTGTTTGTTTGGAATTTAAACCTTGGTGCTTGAATATTATTTGTATTCTTGTTTCTTGGTTATTGTTTCTTAATAAACCTTACTTGTTGCCACAAACAGAGCAATAACTGGCTCTTGACTAAAAAGGCGTTTAATGTTATTTTTATTTTACTTATTACTAATACGTATTCTTGGTTTATGGCTTCAAAAGGCATTAAGCCTATAACTCGGAATACGCGGACAAAGGAAAAAATATGCCTTTAACAAAATCACAAAAAGACCGTGTTATCAAAAAGTATAAGACTCATGAATCTGATACCGGTTCTTCAGAAGTTCAGATAGCGATTCTTTCTGAAGAAATCAAACAGCTGACCGGTCATCTTAAAACCCACAAAAAAGACTTTTCTTCCCGCCGAGGGCTTCTCCGTAAAGTTGGACTCCGCCGTCGGCTTTTAAATTTCTTGGAAAAAGACAATTCAAAAAGCTACGAAGATTTGATTAAAAAACTAAAGCTTAAAAAATAATGAAACATAAAAATCAGCGCCTGGGAGTTTTTGTTGATGTTTCCAATATGTACCATTCAGCCAAGCATCTTTTCGGCACTAAAGTAAATTTTGGAAAAGTTTTGGAAGAAGCTGTATCCGGCCGTCAACTTATTCGGGCCATTGCTTATGTTATAAAAGCCCAAAGCAGTGAAGAAGATAATTTTTTCGGAGCCTTGCAAAAACAGGGTTTTGAATTAAAAATTAAAGATCTGCAGGTATTCTGGGGCGGACAAAAAAAAGGGGATTGGGATGTTGGTGTTTCTGTTGATGCGGTTCTTCTGGCCGATAAACTGGACGCAATTGTATTAGTCACCGGCGACGGAGATTTTGTTCCTTTGGTAGAATATCTTAAACTAAATAAAGGCTGTCACGTTGAGGTTATCGCATTTGGCGAATCTTGTTCTTCCCGCCTTAAGGAAGTTGCTGATGAATTTGTTGATCTGTCAGTTAATAAGAGAAAATTTTTAATGCCCCTTAGGCCAAAAAGAATGGTAAGAAGGAAAAAAATAAATGCCCAAGGAATCAAATAGGGAATCAGAACAAAGATTTACTCCGGAAGAAGAGGAAAGACGACCTTCACGTGTTGAGATGAACACGAGGTTTGGTATGGAGTCGTTTTCCATCGGTAATACTATTAGTAAGATGATGGATGAAGAATATCTCCCGGAGATTAATTTTGCCACCCGAAGAGTGCCGGAAGCAAAAGACCGTGATGTTCTTAATTTTATGATGAGGGATATCGTTAATGATTTAAGGCATAATGCCGAAATGCGTAAAATACGCTTAAAAGTGAAGGAAAAAGGCTACGAAAGCCTTTCTCCCCAGGATAAAAAAATGATTTTTAAAGTTTATGACCGGATAAAAGGGGGATCCCTTAAGGATACTCAAAAGAAATTTGGTCCCAGGATATCTTCCAGACAAATCAGGAAAATCAAATTTAATACCACCAGTGAGCTTAATTATTCTTTAAGAGAAAGGATAATTGAAGGGGGGGAACCGGAGGGCTGGATGATTCTTGAACCGAAGTTAAGAAAAGTTGATTTAATGGACGCAAAGACAATGAAGAGATATTTACGTAATTCATTAAACCCAAAAGGGGATATTAAATTTATTCGGGAAGAAGTTGAAAATGATACTGCTTCAGCAGATATGAAAAAAGTAGGCGAAGAGTTTAATGAAACGGAGGGAAAAATAGCTGCTTAATAAATTAATAAAATAATAAATTAAAGAAATTGACTGGTAGACAGGTAGACTATCGAACAAAAAAGGGTTTTAAATATAAAAACCCGGTAGTCTAAAGCTTGCTGGTCAATTCCAAAGAAAAGGAAAATTTTTATGTCAGTTCAAAAATTTGAAACTGAGTTGGCCGGAAAAAAATTAATAATCGAAACTGGAGTATTAGCCGATCAGGCCAATGGTTCTTGTTTGGTTCGTTACGGTGATACCATGGTTTTGGCAACCGCCGTAATTAGCTCGGGTATTAGAGAAGGGATTGATTACTTCCCTCTTATGGTTGATTATGAAGAGAGATTATATGCCGCCGGGAAAATAAAAGGCTCTCGGTTTATTAAAAGAGAGGGTCGTCCTACTGACGAAGCAATTTTAACTTCTCGCTTGGTTGACCGGGCCCTTAGGCCGTTTTTTAATCAAGAAACGCGCAATGATGTTCAGGTAGTGGTCACCGTATTATCAATTGATAACGAAAATGACCCAGATATTATTTCTTTAATTGCCGCTTCTTGCGCCGTTCATATGTCGAATATCCCCTGGAATGGGCCAGTCGGCTGTTTAAGAGTGGGCCAGGTAGACGGAGAATGGGTTCTGAATCCGACCAATACAATCCGTGAAAAATCTGATTTAGACTTAATTGTTTCGGGAACTCAAGAGAAGATTGTGATGATGGAAGCCAGGTCAAAAGAAAATACGGAAGAGACAATTTTAGAGGCAATTACTTTTGCTCAAAAGAATATGAAGAAAGTAACCGACTTGGTTGAACAAGTAAGAAAAAAAGTCGGGGTTGAAAAAGTTGAAGAAAAAATTGAAGAAATTAGTAAAGAAGAAAAGGCCGCTCAAGATAAACTTGAAGAAAAAGTAAAGACTTTTACGGAAAGTAAGTTAAAAGAGGCCTTAAAAATAAAAGATAAATCTCAACGTGCAGAAGCTTTAGGCAGTCTTAAAGATGAACTTATTCTGACTCTCAAAGAAGATAATGAGGTGACTAAAGAAATGCGCGAAAAAGCAGCTAGATTTTTGGAAAAACTTCTTGACATAGAATTTCAGAGAATGGTCCTGGAAGATAATAAAAGGGTTGACGGAAGGGCCTTGGATGAGGTCCGTCCAATTAGTGGTCAAGTTGGAATTTTGCCACGAACACACGGTTCCGGCTTGTTTAACCGGGGAGAAACCCAGGTTCTTTCTATTATTACCCTTGGTTCTCCTGGCGATGAACAGCTATTGGACACTATGGAGGAAACGGGTACGAAACGCTATATGCATCACTATAATTTTCCCGCTTTTTCTGTAGGCGAAACAGCCCCGCTAAGAGGTCCTGGCCGCCGGGAAATTGGTCATGGGGTTTTGGCTGAAAAAGCAATAGAACCTGTTTTGCCCGACAAAGAAAAATTTCCTTATACTATTCGTGTTGTTTCTGAAGTTCTGTCTTCAAACGGTTCAAGTTCCCAGGCTTCTGCCTGCGGTTCATCTTTGGCTTTAATGGATGCCGGGGTGCCGATTAAAAAAGCGGTCGCTGGTATAGCGATGGGGATTATATTAGATGAAAAAACCGGGGAATATAAAATATTAACTGATATTCAAGGTATTGAGGATCACTCTGGAGGCATGGATTTTAAAATAGCTGGCACCAAAGACGGGGTCACGGCTATGCAGTTAGATGTAAAAATTTCTGGTCTGACGATTGAAATGTGCAAAGAAACACTTGAAGGAGCCAAGAGTGCTCGAGGGAAAATTTTAGACGCAATGGGTAAAGTAATTCCTGAAGCTCGAAAAGAACTTTCAGTTTATGCTCCTAGAATTGAAACCTTTAAAATTGATCCTGAAAAAATAAGAGAGGTAATTGGACGAGGCGGAGAAACAATCAATAAAATTATTGAAGAATGCGGTGGGCGTGACGTAACGAAGATAGATATAGAAGATGACGGGTTGGTAATGATAACCTCTAACGATTCAGAAATGTCTAACAAAGCTCTTGAATGGGTAAAGAATTTAACCCGTGATGTTAAAGTGGGGGAAATATATGATGGGGAAGTCAGTAAGATTCTTAAAGATAAAAATGATGAACGAAAAGAAATTGGAGCGATTGTTACCCTTCTTCCGGGCAAAGACGGCATGGTTCATATTTCAGAATTTTCACATGACCGGATAAATAAAGTATCAGATGTTGTTAAAGTCGGTGATAAGATTAAAGTTAAAGTGGTTGAAGTTGACAAAGAAAGAGGAAGGACTAGTTTATCGGTTAAAGCCCTGACCGAGTCTGGGCCGAGGCAGGAAAATTTTGAAAACAGGCAGCGTAACCGAAAAAGTACACCATTCAAAAAAAGGTTCTAAATATGATTATTTCAATTTCCGGAAAACCCGGATCGGGTAAATCAACAGTCGCTAAAAAATTAGCGGAAAAGTTAGGCTATAAAAGATATTATATGGGTGGTCTTAGGCGTGAGACCGCCAAGAAAAGAGGGATGACTCTTGAAGAATATAATAAGTTGGGTGAAAAGGACTTTTCTACTGATAAAGAAGTTGATGATTTTATGAAAGAACTGGGTAAAAGTGAAGATAATTTTGTAATTGAAGGCCGGACCGCTTTCCATTTTATTCCTCATTCATTTAAAATTTTTCTTGATGTAGATAAAAAAGTAGGTTCAGAAAGAATTTTTCAGCATCTTCAACTGGATGATAAACGTAACGAAGCCAATGAACTTAATTCTGTAAAGGATGTGTTGCGGGCTAATAAAGAAAGGATGAGAAGTGATAAAAAACGCTACAAAAAATATTACCAGTTAGATGTATTTGATAAAAAACACTATGATTTATATTTGGATTCGACAAACATGTCTCAAGAGGAAGAATTTAAGCAGGTTTGGGAAGCATTAGAGCAGAAAATAAAATAATGTCTGTGGATAAGTATAAAACTAAAAAAATTGGCTAGATTAAGCCAATTTTTTGTGTTTTTGTAAACTTGACAAAGATAAAATACTCTGCTATACTAACGCTGTTGTTCATTTAGAAATAGTAGTTGAGAAGCTTTTTTGGCTAAAATTAGTTAATATTGGCTAAAGAAATTTCTCAACTATTCGTCATGGGTGACTAGGAACCCGCTTGAAAGTCTCTGAAACAAAAACAAAAAGGTAATTCATTATATATAAATAGTGAACATACCATAAGAATGGTTGAAAAATTTGCTTTTTGATTGCCCTAGTCGCAAAAAGTATTTTGGTTTTAGTATCATCATATCCTTTGTCTGCCGTTAATCGCTATTCATTATTGGATACCGGCTATCGGCGGACAAGGATTGGACATTAAAACCGTTTAGGGCGTGCTGCCCTCTAAAGTCATATTATAATTTAGGGAAAATGTACGCCCTCTTTTTTTACTAAAAATATTTATCCAAAATGGCCGTTTTTACCTAATCTTAGCAAAAACAGGGGTTGACAAAAGTCGATTTTTAGTATATAATAACTATATAATAAATAAAAGCCGCTTTTTACGGCTTTTTAGAAAAGAATGCTTGCTTTTCTAATGTATATAAAAATAAATAAAACAACAGAAGGATTCAATACGGAGGTTTAAAATACCGCTTTTTGCGGTCTTTTTGTTTTATAAAAAATTATCACTTAATATATTAAAAAATAAACTAAAACTGGTCAAATATTAATTGTTTATATAAATAAAAATTAAAAGGAAAAAATATGAAAAAATTTAAATCAATTATTAGTTCATTAGCTATTCTTGGCTTAATAGTTCCGCTTAGCCTGGGAAGTATTTTTCCGGCCGAAGCCGTTAGTGCAGGAGTATCAGTAAGTGTAGATGATACAAGTCTAAACGCTTCAACGACCTATTATTACGGATTTACAACTTCCGCCGCTTTATCAGCCTCTACTAGTAATGACAAAGTAGTTTTTAGTATTCAACACTGGTTTGCCGGCCCTTATATGGACGGAGCAAAAATACTTTTTGATTCCGCCACTATTTATTGGGTTAAGGATGATGGCGCTGCTTTAGGTAGTGCTCAAGCAGAAGTATTTAATAACGGTGAAGAAATTAGAATTAAAGTTCCTGGTCCTTTGACTATTGCTTCCGGAAGTTCAATTTCAATTAAACTCGGCGGAGTTAAAAACCCTTCTGAAGCCGGATCGTATTCTGTAAGTATGACGATGGGAGAAGATACAACTACTGGCTGGAATGAAGGTGAGCGAATACAAACTGACAATGTGTTGACTTTGGGAATTGATAAATATATTGAAGGACATGTAACTTACGATAGCGGCGGACCAGTTAGTACTTGTTCCGTGAATGCAAATATGGAAGGTGGAGAAAACGCTTGGGCCAATGCCAATTGTGATGCAAATGGTTTTTTCAGTTTGCCTATTAGCCAAACCGGTACTTGGAGTCTGCACTTGGGAGCTAAATGGGAAGAAAGCGGTGAAGTAACAACGGATTGGATTTTTGATGGTTTTAACGAAATCGTAAATGTTAGTGCGGCTGGTACTTTTACCAAAAATTTTGTTGTCTCTAAAGCAAATTCAGTAGTGGCCGGAAAAATTTATTTACCTAACGGCACTTGTGCTTCTGAACCTTGGCAGTATCATGTTGATGTAAGAAATGAAATGGGACAAGGGTCAGGCGGTAGTCTATCTAATGATTGCAGCTTTAGTATTCCCGTGAAGGCAGGTACTTACAAACTATCTATTCATTCCCAAAATCCACAATATTATTTACCCGAAATAAAAGTAACAGTTGCAGCTGATGAAACAAAAAATGTAGGAATAAAAACTTTAAAAGAAAAGACAGCCCAAATTAAAGGCCGTGTTCTTGATGCAAACGGAAATCCAATCTCAAATATGAGAATGAATATGTGGGGCTATAGCGGTTGGGCCGACGCAATGACGACTTCTACCGGTGACTATACTCTTTGGGGCTATAAAGGAGAATGGGAAGTAAGACCGGACGATTGGGATGCCAGTCAAAAAGGTCTTATTAGTACTGATCCTCCGGTTCGGGTTAATATCACCAGCGATAGTCAAATAGTGACTGGCGTTAACTTTACCCTACAGCATGCTGACGCAGAGGTAACCTTAAATTTTACCGGGGTGGAAATAGAAGGCCAAATGTTTGGTTGGGCATATTGTCGTAAAGCGGGAGCGATGCCTGGTCCAGGCGGAGAATTTGGAGCAGGTCTTATGGGAACAACAGCAACCATTCCTCTTTTGGGGGGTGAAACATACACCTGTGGCGCTCATCTGCCTCCGGAAATGGGAGTTTCTCTGGACAAAGAAGTAGAAGTTTATGTAGCTAAAAACGAAGAAAAAACGGTTACTTTAAAATTAATTAGAAATAATGCAGAAATAGTCGGTTACTTAAGAAACGCCAAAACCGGCGCAGTTATTACCGATGTTGGAGGCGACGTTTTTGCCATGGGTGAAGGAATTGGCATGGGATATCACGCCTTTGTTAATTATGATGGTAGTTATCGTCTTTCTGTCCGGGGTGGCTCATGTTATAATATTGGCCATCATATTAGAGAGGGCGGCTATATGGAAGGTAATCCCGATTTTTCACCTACTTGTGTATCTGCCAATTCAAGAGTAGTAAAAGATCTTGATGTTTATAAAGCCGATGCCAAAATCAGGGCTACAGTAAAAGACCCGAACGGTAATCCGGTATCATGGGCCTGGGTATGGTGCGATAACTTTAAACAAAAAGAAGAAGAAGTAAAAGGGCCTTTTGACGGCGGTGAAGTTCTTCACGCCGGAAGTGAAACCGATATGAATGGTGTAGCCAATGTTGACGTTTTAGCGGGTACTTATTCCTGTGGAGCCGGTATGCCACCCGAGATGGCTAGCTATATGCCTCCTGATATGGTTGATGTTACTGCCTTAACCGGTCAAAAAGTTTCTATTACCTTGCAATTTAAGGAAGCTGACGGCAGTATTTCAGGTAATGTATTTGATGAAAACGGCAGCAAAGTAAATATGGGTTTCTGTCATGCCTGGAGTCCGGAAGGCGGTTTCAGCGGCGGTCCGGTATTTGGCGGGGTTTATAATATCCCACTTTCAATCGGCAGTTGGTATGTTGGTTGCGACTCAATGGATGGCCAGTCATTCTATCGTTCTGATGAAGTTGCTATCACTCTTTCTGAAAAAGGCGATCTTAATAAAAATTTTGTCTTGCGTAAATCAGACTTTGAAATCCCGGAATCGGTAAGCACCACCATTAATGCCTCTGCCTTGACTGTTGTTACTCTACCGGATGGTTCGAACATTACTTTACCGGCAAACTTTGTTGATACTTCACAAGATTCTTCCTACACCTTAACAGCTACGCCAACTATTGATATATATTCGACCGTAACCGCAAAACCGGCTCTTGGTTTTGCCTGGGATTTACAGCTTTCCCAAAGTGGCCAATCGGTAACTGACACCTTTAATTCCGATGTCTCTATTTGTTTTTCTTATGATGACGCAATGTTGGAAAAAAATGGAATTGAGGAAACCACTATAGTCGGCAACTACTGGGATGCCAATAAAAGCTCCTGGATGAGACCGACCGGGGTTACTCTTGATACAGAAGGAAATCAAGTTTGCTTTAACACTAATCACTTTACCGAATTTGCCATTACCACCGGCTCCAACCAAATGGGAGCGCGTACAAATAAAAGCATAGTCACAGCTCCTAAAGCGGGTGGCGGTCCGCATATTACCATGTGGGATTCAGCCATTAACAAAGAAGCCAATTTTATGGCTTATGGCAATAACTTCCGGGGCGGAGTAAAAGCGGTGACAGCCGATCTGGATGGTGACGGAACAAATGAAATTGTTACTGTTCCTTATTCGGGAGGCGGTCCGCATGTAAGAGCCTTTAATAGCGATGGTGAAAATATAGCCAATGTCTTTCCGTATGCCATGGCTTTCCGCGGCGGACTTTCTCTGGCGGCTGGTGATGTGGATGGTGATGGAGCTGATGAAATTATTATTGCCCCTTCAAACGGGGGAGGACCTCATGTTAGGGTTTACAAGTATTCAGACGGGAGTTTTAGTCATTATGCCTCTTGGTTCGCCTATACTCCGGAACTCTTTACCGGTATAGAAGTGTACGCCGGGGATGTTGATGGAGACGGCGCGGATGAAGTGGTCACAACCACAAAGTCCGGGGCTACGCCACACGTGAGAATATTTAATGGAGACGGCACATTTGTTAACCACTTCTTCGCTTTTGCGGAAGCTTTTAAAGGAGGCGTAAATGTTACTCTTGGCGACTATAATGGTGACGGAGCTAAAGATATAGTAGTCTCTCCTGCTTCTGGTGGCGGACCTCAATATAGAATCTTTAACTATGAGGGCGGCTTGCTTACCTCTGGTTTTGCTTATGACTCTTCCTGGAGAATGGGCATGAAAACCGGAGTAGGCGATGTTGACGGCGACAATGAGATTGAAATTATTACCGCTCCTTCCACTGGTGGCCCGCACGTGAAAGTGTTTGGTTCTGACGGTAGCCTCGAATCACACTTCATGGCCTACGTTACTGATTTCCGTGGAGGACTTGAATTATCGGTAGCAGACATTGACGCAGACGGCATAGCCGAGATTATCACCGTACCAATGGGAGAAGGCGGTCCGCACGTAAAGATTCAGAATGCGACCGGAGGACTTGTTAATCACTTTATGAGCCATTATGCCGGTTTCCGCGGCGGGGTTAATCTCTCTATCAGTCAATAAATAAAGTTACAACTAAATATAGCAAAAACAAAAAAACTAAAAAGCTCCCGTCTGGGGGCTTTTTAGAATAAGAAATGATTAAAAAAGTAATCCACAAAGGATGGTTTTCATATATAAAAAATAATGATATAATAATTTCGTTGTTAATAATTAAGAAAGAATTATGGACCAAGATTTTATCGAGGAAATGAAGAAAAAATTGGATTTAGAAAGGAAGGAGCTTAGAAAAAGACTTGATGGTTTTGGTAAAGAGGATAAACATGTAAAAGATGATTTTCATTCTGATTTTCCGGATTACGGTGATAAAGATGAGGATAACGCGACTGAAGTGGCCGAATATCAGGATAATTTAGCTCTTGAAGGAAGCCTGGAAAAAAGATTGATTCAGGTTGATGAAGCCCTAGAAAAAATAGAAAAAGGAAAATATGGGATTTGCGAAAACTGCCAAAAGGAAATTGCTAAAGAAAGACTTGAGGTAAATCAAGCGGCCAAAGTTTGTATGAGCTGTAGGGAATAAATGGCTTTATTAAAAAATAAATATTTTATTGTTACGATTGTTTTATTTACTTTTCTTCTGGACCGTTTATTGAAGATAATGGTTTTAGAGAGGGAAGGTTTTTTTATTATTAAAAATTTTCTAAAAATAAACTATTATCCTAATTGGGGAATTGCTTTTAGTATGCCGGTCAGCCGGTTTATTGTTTATCCCCTGATTATTATTATTTTAATAATAGTTTTTTATTATTTAACGGCTGGTTTAAAAAGCAAAGATTATTTTTTAATCTGGGCCTGTGCCCTAATTTTTGTGGGCGCTTTTTCGAACCTTCTTGACCGTTTTCGTTTTGGCCATGTGGTTGATTATATAAATTTTACCGGCCGGTTCCCGGTTTTTAACTTGTCTGATGTGATGATTGTGACAGGAGTTGGATTATTGATAATCAAAGGATTAAAGAAAAAATAAAAAAGAGCCTCTTAAAGAGGCTCTGGTTTTTTCAAAATGGAAGGTCGTAGGGTCTGCCGCATTTTGGGCAGAGAATTAATTCTCCAAAATCACGGGGAACAATTTTATTATGGCAATGAGAACAAATCATAGCCACTGAATCCGGGGAGTGTTTAGCAGAATAACGGATTGATTCATCAATATCTTTGATGCTTTCTGGGGTAAGCTCCATTTTTTCGAGAACTATCCCCAGGTGTTCAATTTCTCCTTTTCTTTGGGTAGTGTCGGTGATTTTTGTAATCACGAACTGATGGTTTTGAATTGAGTTATCTTTGCCCTGAAAAGGAGTAACTATTATTAATCCGACTTTTAAATTTTCTTTTTCATCTTCCTTTCTGATTCTAATAATTACTGTTTCTATGCTAAAATCATCGGTAGGGTTTACCACCTTCATGGTCCATTTAGGCATTCTCCCTCCTTAATGTAAAGTGCATTAGTAAATCATCTTAACTTATTTTTTTATATTTGACAAATATGTTTTTCTAAATTATACTAAAATAACAAGGTGGCTTTTGAAAAGGCGACCTTTTTATGTTATCAAAAATATACTCGGCTACTTTGATTGGTCTCGATTCTATATTGGTTGAGGTGGAATCAGATATAAACAACGGTCTTCCTAAAATGAACATAGTCGGATTGCCGGACACAGCCGTGCAGGAGGCAAGCGAAAGAGTCCGCTCGGCCATAAAAAATTCCTGTTTTGAATTTCCTTTGAGAAGATTGACCGTAAACTTGGCCCCGGCGGATGTCCGCAAAGAAGGGCCGGCTTATGATTTGCCGATTGCCATATCTATTCTCTTCACTTCCAATCAACTTGAAGGCGATTTAAGTAATTCTATTTTTATTGGCGAGCTTTCTTTAAAAGGGGAGTTGAGGCCGGTCAGTGGGGTCTTGTCAGTTATTCAATTAGCGAAGACCAAAAAAATAAAAAACATTTTCCTGCCGGCAAAAAACGCCAATGAAGCCTGCCTTCTTCCCGGGCTTAATATTTTTCCCTGCCATGACTTGAAGGAGGTTATAGAGCATATTAAAAAAATTAAATTAATCAACCCCCATTCATATATTCATGAAAAGGAAAATAAGTTCAATACTTCAATGGATATGGCTTTTATTAAAGGCCAAGAACATGCCAAAAGGGCTTTGGAAGTAGCGGCCGCTGGCCATCATAATATCCTAATGACTGGCCCGCCAGGCAGTGGAAAAACTCTTCTTTCTAAGTCGTTAACCACTATTATCCCGAGCATGGACTTAGAGGATTCATTGGAAGTAACCAAGATATATTCGGTAGCGGGGATGGTAAAAGCTAAAGAGCCGCTACTAACGACAAGGCCTTTTCGTTCTCCTCACCATACTGCCTCGGCCGCCTCTATCATCGGCGGTGGCCGCATTCCGCGGCCAGGCGAGGTCTCCCTCGCCCACCGAGGCGTGCTTTTCCTTGACGAGCTGCCGGAATTTCAGCGCCAAGTTTTAGAAAGCCTGCGCCAGCCTTTGGAAGACGGCGAAGTAACCGTGGCTAGAGTTTTGGGAAGTATCACTTTTCCGGCTAACTTTATGCTGGTAGCCGCCCTTAATCCCTGTCCTTGCGGTTATTACTCAGATCCTACTCATGAATGCACTTGTTCTCCTTCCCAGATAATTCGTTACCGCAAAAAAATTTCAGGCCCTCTTCTGGACCGGATTGATCTTCATATAGAGGTACCCCGTTTAAAAACCGATAAACTATTAAAAAAGGAAAACGGGGAGCCGTCTTCTGCTATTAGAAAAAGAGTGCAGTTTGCCCAATCAATCCAGAAAAAAAGGTATAAAAGGCTTAACTTTAAAAAAAATTCAGAAATCCCGGCTAAAGATATCGATGAATTTTGTTCTTTGGATGAGAAAGGAAAGCAGTTAATTAAAAACTCCACTATCCAACTTAATTTATCTGTCCGTTCATATCATAAAATTCTCAAAATTTCCCGCACCATTGCCGATTTAGAGGGTTCAGAAAATATACTCATCAATCATCTAGCTGAGGCTCTTCAATACCGGCCAAAAATTGATTATTAATTTATAAATTATGTCTAAACTTAGACGAATTTATGATGACGATAGCCAATATTACTTTATTACCACAAAAACTTTTTGTAATAAAAAGATATTCAATGATAATAAAAAAATGGTTTTATTTTTAGAATGTATTAATTTTCTTGTAAAAAGGAAATATTTTACTCTTTATGCTTGGGTTATCTTGTCTGACCATGTTCATTTATTGATGGAGATTATTGGGAGTAAAAATGTTTCGGAGGTTATGCATGATTTAAAGAGTTATTCAGCAAATAGGATTTCGAAATTAACATTACAGCAACAATATAGGCGAGGCTTCCACGCCTCGCCGGAATTAAAACTTAGCCGAAGCGTGGAAGCTTCGGCTATGGAAAAAAAATATTTTAAAATCTGGCAAACTTCCTTTTATGACCATATAATTCGTGATGAAACTGATCTTAAGAATCATTATAATTACATTCAGTTTAACCCTGTTAAACATGGTTATGTAAATAATCCTGAAGACTGGCCTTGGTCGAGTTATCATACCTTCCTAAAATAAAAAATTACAATAGAAACCCCACAACACAGTCTATGAGAAGGAAAAAGAATATTTTTTCTCGTAGACGAGGCTTCCACGCCTCGTCTAAAACTATTTTTAGCTTGCCT
>CBDUSL010000015.1:0-15030 GCA_965370265.1 uncultured bacterium
AAATAAATTGAGTAAATTATTTGGAGCGGCAGACCGGATTCGAACCGGCGACCTTTTCCTTGGCAAGGAAATATTCTACCAACTGAACTACTGCCGCATAAATTTATATGGAGGCCACGGGCGGGATCGAACCGCCGAATAGAGGTTTTGCAGACCCCTGCCTTACCACTTGGCTACGTGGCCGTATTATTTTAATTATCTTATCTAAATTATTAAAGGTTTTGTCTCCCTTCGGGAGATGTCCCGCAGGGACACAGACCCCTGCCTGGACTTTACCCCGCCGAATAGCGGGGACTTGGCTACGTGGCCGTATGTATTTTTAAAAAATAAACGAGTTTAATACTTTTACTTGGCGGAGCCTGTCCCGCCGTATGGCGGGATGGCCAGTTAAATAACTTTTTCAATATTAACAGATATTTATTTATTTTTCAAGAGGTTTTGTATTTGATTAATATCTTTATCAACTTGTTTTAAAAAACTTTTTTTCGTTTCAAAATTAATAAGGGGCCTTATTAATTTAATAATTTCGACTTTAATAATCTCTCCATAAATATTTTGACAATTTTCTAAAAAGAATACTTCCAATTTCGGCTTGTTGTCCTTATCGGGAGCTCCAAATATCAATATAGCGGGACATTTTTTATTTTTCAAGGATGCCCAAGCAGCATAAACTCCCTTGGAAATATCATTAGCTAAATTAGGATTTAAATTAGCGGTAGGAAAGCCTTGTCTGGCTCCTTTTTGGTCTCCTTTAATTACTTTACCCTTAATTATCATTTTATAAATTTAAAGAACTTATGATGTATTTTTCCATTTGAGCAAATCATATCTTTTGATTTTAAGTTCCAGTCTTTGTTTTTAAAATCAGTTGCTTTTCCGCCTGCCTCTTTGACCAAAAGAATTCCAGGAGCAATATCCCAGGGTTTTCCTCCGGGGATGACGAAGCCTTCCGCCCGTCCGGCAGCTACCCAAGCAGTTTCTATCCCTCCCGTTCCTAGTTGTCTAATATCTGTTGCTTTCATTTTTAACTTGTTATATATTTTTAAAGCTTTTCTGACATGCTTTGCTTCATAGCCGTGGCAGAAATAAAATAAGGATTGACTAATATTGGTTTTTTTACTGACTTTAATTTTTTTACCATTCAAAAAAGACCCTTTATCTTTTTCCGCCCAAAACATCTCTTTTAAGTAGGGAGCATAAATTACCCCTAAAATCACCTCGTTTTTGTAAGTTAAGGCAATGGCGGTACAAAATAGAGGACTGCCCATCAAATAATTATGAGTGCCGTCTAAGGGATCAACTACCCAAGTGTAATCAGATTTTTTTCTGGTTTTTCCTGACTCTTCGCCTAGAATATTGTGGTCAGGAAATTTTTTTAAAATTATTTTTTTTATAATTTTTTCTGCTTCAATATCTACTTTACTGACTAACCCGCTAAAACCACCCTTGTCTTTTATGTCTTTATTTTTAACCTTATTAAAGTTTTTTAAAATATATTCACCGGCTTTTTTGGCGGCTAAAATCGCGGTTTTTTTCATAATGTAATTTCTAAAAAATTAATTATTTCTTATATATTTTTTTGATAACAAATACCCTATAGATTTAAAATTAAATTAATTTTGTCATTTAATAATTTTTCTTTTCTGATTTTTCTCATATTTACTTATTACCCAAACAAAAATTAAAAGCAGAGAAATAAAACTTAAATAATTCGGATTAAAAAAGCGATTAAAAAATAAATAAACAAATAGAAGAAAAGTATAATTAAAAACAAGACGGCTAACGGTATTATTTTTTATTTGATCTCTTAACAGAAAAAAAAGTAAGGGTAAACATATGATAAGTTGAATAATCCAAAATGGAAAATAATCTAGCCAATCTTTAATAATGCCAGCTTCAAGCAAAAATGATGAAAAACCACTACCCAAAATTGGAAAAATATGCTGACTGCTACCACTAGCATAAAGGAGTGTATCAGTTATTAAATTAGATGGAGACCAAATTATAAAAGGCAAAGCAAATAAAATAAATGTCAAATATAATGGCCACATCTTTTTCAAAACGGCTTTAAAATTACCATTATTTTTTCCTAATAAATACAATATATAAAAAGGAAAAGCTAACCAGGCAGTTTGTTTACTCAATAAAGCTAACCCCATTACTAGGGCCGACCATGCATTTTTTTCTTTTAATAAAAGATAAAAAGCTAAAATTAGAAAAAAATAAACAAAAATGTCATTAAAACCGGTAATAAAATAAAAAACAAAAATAGGATTAAAAGAAAAAAATAATAAAATAAAAACCTTTTCCTCCTTATCGGGGACGAGTTTGTACAAAATATATAAAGATAGAGCAAATAATAAAATAAAAATAAATCTAAGATCATACCACCCAATAACCCAAAGACATAATTTTTGGAAGATTGCTGAAAATATGGTATAAAAAGGGAGGTAGATATAATGATGCCAAGCAGGATTTTCAAATCCATATTTGCTTGTATTATTATGAACCCCGAATGATGTATTTTGGAAATTTTCAGAATAAGGATTTTTTCCCTCCCATAACATTTCTCCAGCAACTTCTGTCATTTGAGACCCATCATGTATTAAGTTATAAATATTATTATCATGGCGCAGGCTTATTTGAAAAAAAATGGTGGTGCCCACTATTATAAAAATAGAAACAACAACAGTAATTAATCTTATTTGGTGAAAGTGATGATGTTTATTTTTAAAGACGTCGGTAAATAAAAGTATTCCGAAACAAACATACATTATAATGTATGTTATTGTAGTAGAAGGGGTTTTTATAAACCAGCTGACAGGGAAGCCATTATTAACTAAATAAATAAATAGAAATGTAAGGGGTAAAAATAATATTGTAGTCAAAGAAATTTTCATCTTTTAATTTTTACTGAGTAATAAAATAATTTTCTTAGATAATTTGGTTGGATGAATGTATAAATTTTTTCATAATGTAATTTCTTCAAATTGATTAGTCATATTTTTTAGGTCAAAAAGGGCGTAAGAAGGGTATTGAAACATTCCTCCGGCTGTACCTGGATTTAGAAGATATGTTTCTCCTATTTTTTCAAATAATTTAGTATGACTGTGGCCAAAACAAACCAAGTCGTATTTTCCGCTTTCAGCCAATTTCTTGGCCTTGTCTGGAAAATGAATAAGGGCAATTTTTTTTCCTTCAAGTTTAAATTCAGCTAAATCACCAAAATGTTCTACATTTTCTGATTTGCCGGCAAATTCTTTTTCTGTTTCACGATCAGCGACATTGCCGTAAACAAAATACATTTTTCCCTCAAATTCTTCTATCATTTTTATTAACATAGAGGGAGCGGCTAAATCTCCGCAGAAAAAAATAGTTTTTATTCCCTTGGTTTTTAAATTTTCGTTGATTAACTGCCAGTTGTTATAATTATCATGCAGATCAGATAAAACGGCTGTTTTCATATTATAATTCCTTTTTATACCAGATTTTATCAAGTTTCTGGTAATTAAGTTTTTCGTATAATTTGACAGCTTTTGGACGATAACTTTCCGTATAAAGAACCAAAGTTTTTACCTTTTTCTTTTTGGCGACTTTTTCCAGTTCTTTCATCATTTTCTTGGCTAGTTTTTTACCGCGGTAATTATCATCAATTATAACATCATCAATCATTCCCATCTTGCCTTTTAGCCAAAACTCGGGAATGATTCTAAGGGTTGTATGGCCGACCAGCTTTTTTTTATCCTCAATCACCAGTTCATAGGCATAATCAGCTTTTATTAATTTATACCAGGCCTTTTTCAGCTTCTTCATGTTTTTTGGAACAATTTTTCCCGGACTCCAAAATTGTTCATAGAGCCGCATGATTTCTGAAAAGTCTTTCTTTTTTGCTTGGCGAAATTTCATTAATTATATTCCTTAAATAGTTTATTATATTTTTTAAGTTTCCCTCTCACCCTTTTTGCCTATTATTTTTTTACATTACAGAGTTGTTTTACCGGTGCCAGGGAAACCAAGAAAAATTAAAATGGGATTTTTCATTTTTGTGCAATAATTCATTTGGCTTTAAATGTCTGGTTAAATAGAGAAAAGGGGTGTCAAGAAAAGCGATCATCACTTTTATTATATAGGCAAAAAACATTATTTGTAAAAGATTATGGTAAACTCCGGCAAAAGCGATTAAAGTAAAAATAGCCGAATCAATCAGTTGAGAACTTAAAGTTGAACCTAAATTTCTAAGCCAAAGATGTTTGTAACTAGTTTTCTTTTTTATTTTGTTAAAAATATAAACATCCAGGCTTTGGGCGGCTAAATAAGCAACCATGGAACCGGCCACAATTCGAGGAGTGAGAGTAAAAATAGTTTTTAAGGCCCCGTGGGCCATATCAAAATTAGCCGGTTCAAAGAGGAGAATAAGCTGTGAAGTGATTAAAAAGAAAACAGAGGCAAAAAAACCGATCATAACGGCTTGAAAGGCAATTTTTCTTCCCCAATATTCATCCAAAATATCAGTGGCTAAAAAAATAGAAGCGTAAAGAATATTACCACCTGTAGCTGCCAGGCCGAAAAGAGTTATTCCTTTTACGACAAAAATATTCATCAGTACGGCGCACACAACGATTGCGCCTATCAAGTAGACTCGACCAAGACGAAAAGCAAACAAAACAAAACTAAGGCTGATTAGGGACATTACAATAAAGAGGAATTCATTCATATATTTAAAATAAAAACACCTCTTTAATTATATCAGAGATGTTTTTAAACATAAAATTTATTATTTTTATTTTGAAAAGCTTTTTAAGAAATCCATGGTTTTTTTGGAGGAAAGGTAATTAGCCAAATACATTTTATATTCCGGTGTTTCAAGCTGTTTAGCGATTTCGGGGTTGGTTTTATACATCTCCTTGGATTTTTTTAATTCTTCCTCAATATCCTTTTCTGTTGCTTCAATTTTTTCCTTCTTGGCTATGTGGCGCATGACTAAAGCGGTTTTTATTCTTTTTTCGGCCTGGGGATGCATTTCTTTTTTTAAGTCCTCAATATTTTTACCGGTGCTTTTGAGATAATCATCAAACTTGAGACCCTGTTTGGCAACTCCTGCTTCCATTTCTTTCATCATTTTATCAAGTTCGGACTCAACAAGAAGGTCAGGAATTTCTCCGAATTTTGATTTATTATTAATTTCTTCCAGAATATCATTTTCAAATTTTTGCTCATTCTGTGTTTCTTTTTCTTTTTTAATATTGTCTTCTATCTGTTTTTGAAAATCAGCGAATGTTTTAAATTGTCCCACGGTTTTAGCAAACTCATCATCAAGTTTTGGTAGTTCAATCTTATATACCGCCAGCATCTTAACCTTAAATTCAGCCAGTTTTCCGGCCAAGTCTTTTTTGTGGTAATTCTTAGGAAACTTGAGTTTAAATTCCTTAACTTTTTCTTTAGCTAAACCGATTAAGTTTTCTTCAAAACCCGGGATAAAAGAATTACTGCCGATAACTATAGGGTGTTTTTTTGAAGAGCCGCCGTCAATCAGCACCCGGTCGACAGAAACATCAAAATCAATCTCTACTTTATCGCCTTTTTCAGGCACCCGGTCGACAGAAATCTCCTTGCCTCTCATTTGCTGAAGTTTTTCAATTGCCTTATCTATTTCTTCTTTATCAATCTTTATTTCTTCTTTTTTGGCTTTGGTTTCTTTATATTCTCCAAGAGTAATCTGGGGAAGAAGAGCCACTTCGGCTTTGTAAACCAGGGGATTGCCTGGGGCTACTTTTTCAATCGTTATTTTTGGCTGGCCTACAGCATCTAGTTTATGTTCTATTACTGCTTTGGGGTATGTTTTTTTAACCACATCTTCGATTGATTCCTGATAGATTTGGGCTTCGCCCACTTGTTGTTTAACCAAATCATAGGGCGCTTTGCCCGGACGGAAACCGGATATTTTCATATCTTTTGACATTCTGGTCGCGGCATTGGTTAAAAATGGCTGAAGTTCAAAAATAGAAACCTCAACAGTTAATTCAACTTGTGACTTTGGGAGTTGTTTGATACCAACTTTCATAGGTTTTATTGTTAACTGTCATTGCGAGAACACTGAATCGCACCGAAGTGGACGAAGCAATCCCAACGGGATCGCCACGTCTCCCTATGGGGAGACTCGCGATGACAAGAGAATTAATAAGGTTTACTTATTTTAGCGTAATATCTCTTATTTGGCAAGAGTATTGATACCTTGACTTCATTTTATTATTCAATATAAAGGGGGCGCTAAGCACCCCCTTTTTTTATTAAACGAAAGAGCGGATCAGGAGATCCGCTCTTCTCGGTATTTCTCGTTTTAATTTAATCCTTTGGTCGGATGTCGACAATTCTTTTTTCTTTAAGCTCAGATTCCATACCAGTACGTTCAAGAAGTTTGGACATAGTTTCTTCCACAATAATTGGTGAGACGCCAACTTCATACCTGAATTTTTCTATTAGTTCTTTTTCAAATCTAGCTTTATCCACTTCCTTTTTTAAGGCGACATAAAGAACCATTTGATCCACTTCAAACGGGTCGTTATCTTTTTTTCTAATTTCCACCTGCCATTCTTCAACTTCTTTATAATCAGAAAGCAGGGGATAAATATTGTTAAGGTTAACTAACTCCCCTTTTACTTTGGTCAAGCGGAATTCTTTTATCTGGCTGGAACGCTGAATATCAGGAAAAATTTGAGGAACAGTCAAACCGCATTGAGGGCATGGATCATAGCTAATGCCTTTGATCATATCGCCGGTTCGATAGCGGCAGACAATTGAACCTCTCCAACCAAGAAGGGTGATAACCAATTCGCCTGGCTCACCTTCCTTTACCCTATTGCCGTCTTTATCAATAACTTCAAAAAATTCCAAGTCAGGGTAAGTATGATAACCGGTCTTTTCAGCGCATTGGACCCAGGCTGTCTTGCCTTCAGTCATGGCATAAGTGGCATAAATTTGGGGGTCTTTTGCGCCCATTTGCTCGAGAAGCTCTCTAGTTTTGTTTCTTAACCCCTGGCCGATTCTCTCTCCGCCGGTAATTATATATTTAACATGAGAAAAATCCTTTTTCTGTTTGGCGGCCTCCCGAAGCATATGATAGCCATAGCCTGGAATAAAAATAACAAATGATGCTTTCATTTTTTCAATCGCATCAATTATTTTTTGAGTGCCCATAATTTTACCGCCTCCGGTTTGCAGGGAAGTCATCCCTATTTTTACCAGAGCGTAATGAGCGAACCAAAAAGCAAGATGGGGTGAATAAGGAAAGGCATTTATAGCGACTTGCTCACGCGGAATCTTAACCACATTAAGCATTCTTTCGCCTGATTCTTTCATAACTTCAAGGTCTCTGGCCGTATAGCCAAAAGCAGTGGGCAAGGCCGAGCGTCCGGTTGTAAAATGGAGATGGATAGGTTTGTAATGCCATTCAAGCTCTCTTTTTACATCCTGTCCTTTTATTTTTTTAATCAGCATTTTTATTAATTCACTTTTAGGAGCGTATTCTTTAATAAGTTTTTCATCAGGCTGCAGCATGAATTTCTTGGGCCGGCCGCCGTCTTCCGCAGTGGGGGCAAGATCTTCTTTGGTCGAAAAGGGGATTTTTTGCAGATCGTCGGTATTTTTAATATCAGAAAATTTCAGGTTATTCTTTTCAAAAAGCTCCCGGTAATACGGTGAATATGGAAGCTGATGCTGGGCAAAGTGCGCCACTTTTTTGTCTTGTAGCTTTTTTATTTCCTCCTTGGGCATGTGGGAAAGTTTTTCCCAGTTTTCATAAAGTTTCATAATTTTATATCTTAATAACTATTTAAAAAGAATAAGCTTTTCCGCAGAGAGGGGCTAATTGCCCCATAATTTCATGAGTTAGTTTTTCCAAAAGATCTTTTGTTATCTCCTGATTGTAGTATTGTTCAAAAGTGATTGGTTCGCCAATATTGATTATAACATGATTATTACTGGTTAGCATTTTTTTTATCGAACGTCCAAATTTCTTTTCCTGCTGACCAATAATTCCCAAAGGGACGACAGGAACTTGAGCCATTAAAGCCATCCTGGCGCTGCCGGTTTTTCCCCGAGGAAGATGTTTATCTGTATTGCGGTACCCTTCAATAAAACTGCATATTATTTTGCCTTCGCCTAAATATCTAACCGCGTCTTTAATGCTTTGTGATTTATTTTTTGGGTCAACCGGTAAAGTGGCTTGGGCCCACCAGTAATTTTTGGTCTTAGCAAGAAAGTAAACAATGTGTTTCTTGGTCATATCCAGGGCGGCGGTGACGCAAAAACCGTCCAGAAAATCAACGTGATTGGCGGCAATGATATAAGGGCCTTTTTCCGGCAAGTTTTCCACTCCGTTAATAGAGTGAAATTTCGGCTTGAAAAGCGGTTTAAGTATTTTTCTAATTATAGCGTAAATCATGGATTAATAAGGATATTTTTTCCCGCAGAGACGGCCGATAGAAATCATTATCTCTTTTGTTATATCATACAGCATTTCTTTTGTCATTTCCTGGTCATAGTATTTTTCGAAGGTAAGAGGCTTGCCTATATATATTTCAGCCTTGTTTTTGGCAAATAAAAAATTTACTATAGATTCTAAAACACCTTTCCCTTTAGGTGATATTAAACCTACCGGTATAACCGGCACTTTAGCCCAAAGAGAGAGTCTAGCCGCTCCGGTCTTGCCTTTAAGGAGATTTTCTTTATCATAGTTCCTTCCCCCTTCAGGGAAGACAACTAAAATATGACCCCCTTTTAGATAATCAAGAGAAGTATTAATCACTTTTTTCTTATCACTGGTGTCAATATAAATCATGCCCAGATATTTACGGCCAAAATCCCCATAAGTTTTTTTTAAACCTTCCTTGCTAATAGAATAAATATATCTTTTGAGATAAGTAATAATGGCAGAATGCATAAAGACAGCGTCCAAAAAACTCTGGTGGTTGGCGCTAATAATAAAGGCTCCTTCTTTTGGCAAGTTTTCTAATCCTTCAATTTTTTTTATTTTTCCTCTAAATATACGGACTATAGCTTTGACAAACCAGGGAAATTTTTCTGACATATTTTTTTTCTTAAAGACCAGAACAAAAGTTCTGGTCTTATATTGATTTAAGTTGTTATTTTCACTTTCATTTTTACATGAATAACGGAGCTAGGACAAGGGAAACAATAGCCATTAGCTTGATTAAAATATTCATGGAAGGACCGGAAGTATCTTTAAAAGGGTCGCCGACCGTATCACCAACCACCGCTGCTTTATGAGCATCAGAACCTTTACCGCCGAGATTACCTTCCTCAATATATTTTTTAGCATTATCCCAGGCACCGCCGCCATTTGACATCATCAAGGCCAAGAAAACGCCGACCAAAGTTGAACCGGCCAACAGTCCGCCCAAAGCTTCTTTGCCCAAAAGCAGGCCTACTATTATAGGGGTGCATACGGCGATTAAACCGGGTAAAATCATCTCTCTAATAGAACCTTTTACCGCAATAGCCACACATCTGTCTGAATCTGGTTTGGCTTTTCCTTCCATTAAGCCGACAATTTCTTTAAACTGCCTTCTTACCTCTTTTACCATTTTAAAAGCGGTTTTCCCGACGGCTGTCATAGTTAATGAAGCAATAAGGAAAGGTAAAATGCCGCCGATAAAAAGACCGGTTACCACTTCCGCCTTAGTTAAATCAATAACATCCAGTTTAACGGCGGTAGTGTAGGCGGAAAAAAGAGCCAGAGCGGTGAGAGCGGCTGAACCGATCGCAAACCCCTTGCCCATAGCGGCTGTAGTATTGCCGAGTGAATCAAGACGATCCGTAATTTTCCGGGTATCTTCTCCGAGGCCGGCCATTTCTGAAATACCGCCGGCGTTATCCGCAATTGGTCCGTAAGCGTCAACCGACATAGTAACGCCAATTGTGGCCAACATACTCACAGCTGACATAGCAATGCCATAAAGGCCGGATAATTTAAAAGCGGCGAAAATTGCAATCGCAATAATCAAAACCGGTAAAGCAGTACTTTCCATCCCAACGGCAAGGCCAGTAATAATATTAGTGGCGGCCCCTGTCTCAGAAGCCTTGGCGATTTTTTTGACTGGCTTTGAAGAAGTGTAATACTCGGTTATTAAACCGATAAGTATGCCAACTCCAGTCCCCAGAACCACCGTCCAAAAGACACCCATTGGCAGATCAAGTTTTTGGACTATAAAATAAGTCGCTCCTAAAAGTAGTACGGCTGCCACGTATGTAACATAACGCAAAACAGCCTGGGGATTCATTTTAGAAAATAGACGGACAGAGAATACTCCTAAAATAGAAGCAATTAAACCGGCAAAAATTATCCAAAGCGGCAGACTCATATAAGCCCCTCGGCTGGCCGCATAAGCGGCACCGGTGGCCGCAATAGCGATGGCGGCAATAACAGAGCCGACGTATGATTCGAAAAGATCAGCTCCCATACCAGCTACATCACCAACATTGTCACCGACGTTATCAGCAATAACCGCTGGATTTCTGGGATCATCTTCTGGGATACCTGCTTCAATTTTGCCAACCAAGTCAGCGCCTACATCGGCTGATTTTGTAAAAATACCGCCGCCAACACGGGCAAAAAAAGCGATTGAAGAAGCACCCATGGCGAAACCAGCCAAAACAGTATGATCAACTTCATGAAAGAAATAGTAAAAAATTCCAAGACCAATTAAACCTAAAGAAGCAATAGAAAGGCCCATCACTGAACCGCCAAGAAAAGATATATTAAGAGCTTTAGACGAATTACCTTTGTTGGCCGCTTCTGCCGTTCTAACATTAGCATGGGTAGCAGCTGACATGCCGAAAAATCCGGCCAGCATAGAACAAACCCCACCGGATAAATAAGCCAGAGCGCTGTTCATATTAATTTTCCAGGCCAGGAGGATAAAAACTGCCACAATAAAAATAACAATAATTCGGTATTCTTTTTTGAGAAATACCATTGCTCCCCGGCGGATTCTTTCTGCGATTTCTTGCATCAGGTCATTACCGGAAGGATTTTTTTTAATGTTGAAATAAAGAATGATGGCAATAACAAACCCCACCAATCCTAACCCTAATGAATAAATGCCTACGTTCATAATTTTTTCCCTCTTCCAAAAAAGATTTTCTTGGGATTATATTTATAATTATTTATCTTCTTTTTTATCTTTTTTCACCGAAGCCTTCTTATCAGATGTGGCTTCCTTGCTAGATGTATCTTCTTCAACGGCCGTAACTTCCTCGTCCGCAGTGGATTTATCGGAAACAGAGGTAGATTCTTTGGTTTCTGTTTCTTTTATTTCCTCTTTCTTCTCTTTTTTTGAATTAGACTCTTCTTTCTCTTCTTCCTTTTTATCTTCTTCTTTCTCTTTTTTTTCTTTTTCGTCTTTTTCTTCTTTACTGCTTTCTCCGGTTATTTTTTTATCTTCAGAAACTATGTCAATTTTCCAACCTGTCAATTTGGCGGCTAGTCTTACATTCTGGCCGGCTTTGCCAATAGCCAAAGAAAGTTGATCTTCTCTTACTTCAGCCGAAGCGGTTCTTTCTTTTTCATTCAAAGTAATATTAATTATTTTGGCTGGAGATAAGGCGTTAGTGATAAACTCAACAGGATCATCAGAAAATTCAACTATATCGATTTTTTCGCCGCCTAATTCAGAAATAATAGTCTGAACTCTAGAACCTCTTTGGCCAACACAGGAACCGACCGGATCAATATTACTTTGATTTGACTGAACTGCGATTTTTGTTCTGGAACCTGCTTCGCGACTAACTGATTTTATCTCAACAGTACCCGCACTTATTTCAGGAACTTCCAGAGTAAAAAGACGTTTAACCATATTAGGGTGAGCGCGGGAAACGATTATCTCCGGACCCTTGGTGGTTTGGGTAACAGAAACTACAAATATTTTTATTCTCATTCCTGGCCGGTATTCTTCTTCGTGTATTTGCTCAGAGGGGAGTATAATGCCGGTTGTTTGCCCAAGGTCGATCAGAACTACTCTTCTCTCTTGCCTTTGCACAATACCACTGATAATTTCTCCTTCTTTGCCTTTGAATTCTTTATAGAGCATTTCTCTTTCCGCTTCACGTAATCGTTGAATAATAACCTGTTTAGCGGTTTGGGCGGCCATTCGACCGTAAGCGGCTGGCGGGAAGAGTTCAGTTCTTATTTCCTCGCCTATCTTTGCCTCTTTTTTTATCTTTTTCGCTTCAGTAAGAGTAATATGTTTCTTGGGGTCAAATTTTTCAAAGTCTTCCTCTTCTTCTTTATTCCCCTCTTTCTTTTCATCTTTTGAAGATTCTTTTTTATCCTTTTTTTTATTTACCTTTTTCTTCTTATCCGCCGAAGCTTCTGCGAAGGCGGATTCTTCAGCTGCTTCTTTTTCTTTCTCTTCTTTCCACTTCAGAGTTTTTTCGTACATTTCATCGTCAACCACTTCTTTTACATCAAAAACCCGGGCCGCAGTTTTTTCCGGATCAAATTTAGCTTGAATATTTTCGTTTTTATCGCCAAAATCCTTACGGTAAGCCACCGCCAAAGCCGCTTCGATGGTATCAATTACTGATTCAAAAGATATGTTTTTTTCCTCGCAGATTTGTTTTATTGCTTGATTTATCGCATTTTCTGCCATTTTTTTGTTCCTTTGCTGGTTAAAAAAATTGACTAGTTTAAGTACTAGTCATATACCGATAGTATAACATATCTAAAAAAATAGGCAAATTAAAAATACTTTATTTCCCTTATTTTGTATTTTTTATTTTTTTTATCAATTATTATAGAAATAATTAATAAATTCCATTTTGTATTATTAATCTTATTTTTTTCCAAGTAGTTGTAAATAGCAGAATGGATTTTATTGATTTTATTTTCCCCTACGCTTTCCTCACCAGGCCCATAGCTCAAAGACGTCCTGGTTTTTACCTCGACGAAAAATAAACTATCATTTTTTCGGCTAATGAGATCTATTTCTCCTTCCCGACAACGATAATTTTTACCGACGATTTTATATCCTTTTTGCTGTAAATATTTTTCGGCAATTTTTTCCCCTATATCACCGATTTTTTTCTGATAAGTTTTTTCCATAATAACAAAAAGCTTAAATTTTTTATTAAGCCACCTTTGTATTTTTTATTTTAAGATATTTTCACAAAAACCAGTCCGTAGTGATGGGGGCCAGCTTTAAATTCTTCCATAGAAGCAAGGCCCGTTTTTGCGGCTAACTGTTTTACTCTTTCCATATCTACCAAATCTTTTTCTTTGGGTCCGAAGACCAATCCACTAGAACCCCATTCAACAATCAAAAGTCTTCCCTCTTTTTTGAGTGTGCGGATACATTCTTTTAAAATTTCTTTTTGTTTTTTTGACTGATGTAAAACATTAACTAAAATGCCTCGGTCAACACTTCCATCTTTAATTTTTTTAGCCGCTCCCTCTATTTCTAAATCAGACCACACACAACGAACAACATCCTGATAACCTCTCATTTTAATATTTCTCCATATAGCTGAAAGATTCGGCTTAAATATATCAATTGCATAAACTCTTCCTTTGTCACCGACCATACCGGCGGCCTGAAGAGCAAAATAACCGGATCCCCCACAACCAAAATCAGCTACATACATACCGCCCTTTACTTCTAATTTTTCCAGGAGGAAGGCGGGGTCAAGATAACTTTTTCCGGAAGGAAGTTTTAACATATTTATATTATATCACTGGCTTAAGAATTATTCAAAGGTTTAAAAGAAAGGCGGTGAAACGGGCAGGGGCCGTATTTTTTCAAGGCAGAAATATGTTTTTTTGTCCCATAGCCGACATTTTTGTCAAAATCGTATTTGGGAAATTTTTTATGGACTTTTTTCATTAATTTGTCCCTTTCTGTCTTGGCCAGGATTGAAGCGGCCGCAATTGAAAAAACTTTTTCGTCTCCTTTGATAATAGATTTATGGGGAGTCTTATTATTTATTTTAAAAGCATCAATAAGGATATAATCCGGTTTCTTTTTTAATTTTTTAAAAGCATTTATTAGCACTTTTTCATTGGCTTTTTGAATTCCGATTTTGTCAATTTGTTTATTTGTTACTTTGGCTATACTCCAGGCGAGCGCTTTTTTCTTAATAATTTTTGCCAATTCATCCCTTGCTTTACGAGGTAGTTTTTTTGAATCATTAATTCCTTTAATATTGATTTTTTTATCAAAAATAACGGCTACCGCGACAATCGGTCCGGCTAAAGGGCCCCGGCCTACTTCATCAACCCCGGCAATATATTTATAACCTTTTTTTATTAATTTATTTTCTTCTCGCTTATTTGGTTTTTCCATACCTTTATTATAACAAATAAAAAGGAGACTCGCGAAGAATCTCTTTTTGCAGTTAAATACTATATTATATTTTTTCTTTAATACGTTGAAGGGCTAAGATATAAGATGCTGTTTTTAAATCAGTCTTGTATTTTTTTGCTAATGTTAAAACTTCTTTTGTAGCGTTGGTCATTATTTTTTTTAACTCTTTTATTACTTTATTTTTTGACCAGTATTTATTTTCTAAATTTTGAAGCCATTCAAAATATGAAACGGTTACTCCTCCGGCGTTTGCTAGGACATCCGGGATAACAAGAATTTTCCTTTTCTTTAATATTTCCAAAGCTTCGGTCGTAATAGCACCGTTGGCCATCTCTAACACAATTTTTGCTTTAATATTTTTAGCGTTTTCTTTGGTAATAGAATTTTCCAAAGCGGCTGGGATAAGAATATCGCAGGGCTCTTCTAGTATTTTATTACAGCACAAATGCTTGTGGCTCTTTTCATCATGATTACAAACTGAACCGATACAGTAAAAACTGTCAATCATGCCTTGTGATTGCTTCATTTTCCAAACATGTTTTGGGTTAAAACTTTTTTTAGTAACAATCTCAGTTTTTGAATCAGATAAGCCTTTTATAATGAAACCTTTTTTAAATAAAATTTCTGCAATTATCCGACCAACATTACCAAA
>CBDUSL010000016.1:0-14380 GCA_965370265.1 uncultured bacterium
TATTTACCGAATTATTTTCTCCATTATCAATAATTACCTTTTTAGTTCTTTTAAACCACTGAAAAATAATAGAAACTTCATCAAAGCGAAAAATAAGAGCGATAATTAAATAGACAAGTATACCAATCGATCCGGCGACTAAGCCCTGAAGAAATACTCCCACAAAAGTATGCATATCCACACCCAGGACGATAAATTTTTTAACCGACCAAACAACTAAGCCCATCACCGCTGAAGCCAGGATTATTTTACCCGCCGATTTAATAATTTTTTTATCATCCAAATAGCCAATTTTTGACCTTAAAGCGCACACTAAAAGAACCATGTTTATAATATTAGAAATCGAAAAAGACAAAGCCAGGCCGGTAACTCCCATTGTTTGGCCTAAAATGACCGAACCGATTATATTTATTATTAGTGAAAAAACGCTGATTTTTACGGGGGTTTTTGTGTCCTGATGAGCATAAAAAGATCTGGCCAGCATCGGAATTAAACTCTGGGCAAATAATGAAAGAGCAAAAAATCCCAGAGTCTGAGCGGTTAAATAAGTATCTTGCCAGTCAAAAGCGCCACTCCCTAATATAACCCGGACAATCTGGGCTCTTAAAAGTAATATTAATACCGAAGCCGGAATAATCAAAAAAAGCACCCGTCTGAGGGTGACCGAAAAATGAATAACAAATTTTTCTTTATTTTCTTCAGCAAAGGCAGAACTCATCAAGGGAAAAGCAGCAATGGCTAAAGAGACCCCGAAAACATTAATGGGAAAACTTTGGAGATTATTGGCTAAACTAAACACGGCAATGGAGCCGGCCATTAGAGTAGAAGCGACAATGGTTATAACCAGTTGGTTTATCTGGGCAATGGCCAAACCAAAAGTCCTGGGTAAAATAAGTTTAGCCATTTTTTTTACCCCCTCATGACGCCAATTAAATATCCACTGATAACGATACCCAGTTTTTAAAGTAGCGGGAAGCTGAATAAGCATGTGAAGAAAGGCCCCTAAAACTACCCCCCATGCCAGCCCCTGAATACCAAATGAGGGGTACAAAAAAATTATTCCGATTACAATCCCGACATTGTACATAATTGGGGCAATTGCATATGAGAGAAATTTCCGGAAGGAGTTTAGGACACTGGAAAAAATATTGGAAATGCCAAATAAAAAGATAGAAAAAAGCATTATTCTGGTGAGATTGGCCGTTTCCATTTGTTTCTCCGGAGAAAAACCAGGGGTTATAAGAGAAATTACCTGGGGGGCAAAAATAAAAAAGATGATCCCTAATAGTATCAGAATCACCATTAATATATTAAGAATAGAGTTAGTAATAAGCCAGGCTTCTTTTTTACTCTCCTCGCTTTCACCGCTCTTCCAATACTTCAAAAAAATCGGGATAAAAGCGGAAGAAAGGGCTCCTAAAACAAGAATGTTAAATATTAAGTCGGGCACTCTAAAAGCGGCATAATATGTATCAAGAATATCGCTGGCGCCAAAAGTAGAAGCGAGCAATCGATCTCTTATTAAACCAAGCAATCTGGAAATAATCGAAGCTCCGGCAATAATAATTGCCCCGCCGGCCACGGTTGTTTGAATTTTATGCCAAACTTTACTCCACATAATAAAACGATTTTACCATTTTTTAGGCTAAAAATCAAGCTAAACTAGCCAACCAAAAAGCTGTCAGCAAGCTTTTTCAATTTCGAGATTTAGAAACTTTAGACGTTGCTTTATAAAGACTAATCTTTTTAAAGCAAGAGGAGAGAGATTTGTCTGAAGTTCGGTTAAATCTTTAATTTTAGGCTTAACTGACAGCTTTCTACTTTCAATATAATCTTATTAAGAAAAATGTCAAGAGTTTTATTGAAATCCAGAAATCTGGAGAGAATTGAGGCTTTAAAGAACAATTTATTTACCTACAACTGCTCTCCAAATTTCCTGATTCCATCTCAACCCTTAAAATATTAAGAACTAGGATAGAAGGGTGAACCAGAGCAAAGCACGGTTCACCCCTTAGTAGGTTGAAATAGTTATGAGTCCAGTTTTCCGCAGACACGGTCAGCCACGCCCGCATTTCTTTCCCGAGCTTTTTTTGAACCCTTTGATTCTCCTAGGTCGCTGCGATGATCGTTCACTTCTTTCTGATGAGCCCGAAGAGCATATCCGATTGAATTCATGTTTCGACCAGTCTGTCTTCTGACCCAAGGCAGAAAATCAGCGAACTTTCTCAACTTGATGTAAATCTCGGGGTAACCCTGTCTGAATCGCAGAAGACACTTAGAGCAGAAGATAAAAGCATAATCGCAACTGTTGAAAATATACACCTTGGCATATTTTACCCGGCAACCGCAATTACTGCAGATTAGTGTTTTCTCGACCTCATCATTGAGAAAGTCGAAAAAGGCATAGGTAGAAAGCTTCTGCATCTCTTCCATGGTGATTTCGTCCTCACGCTTCAGTACTTTTGCCAGAAGAATAAGCCTGGGGTCCCGATGGTCCTGCATCGACCGGCGTTTTACGCGCACATCGTTCGCTATTTCCATTCCTTTCTTCCTAGTGAAAGTCATCGTTACCACGTGTCCCCTGAACAAAAATCTGGAAGACGGATCAGCAATATGATGTCTGGAAAATTTTACCTTTCCTCCTCTTTTCATCCTGACCGTAAAAAGATCTCTTACAATTTCTACGATCTGACCTTCAAAACGTTCCTTACACATCTCCATTACCTCCTGATAAATGTAGGTTAACTCATAGTCTATTTAACAAAATTTAATGAACATTTTCTGAAAAAACCAAGTATTTGATTCTCTCGGAAAATGTGGGGACAATTCATAATGAATGTCCCCAAGAACAAAAATACTATGGACCGCAGGTTAAGGTGATAATTGTAGTACCGGTCCTCTTCCCAACTCCGGTAATAAAGTAACCGACAGCAACCTCGTCTTGACAGTTTGGCCTATATCCGATTTCACCGGTTTTTTCGGCGTTTCCATTCACCGGATTAACCAGGTTTTTATCGAAAGGATTAACCAACGAATTTCCTTCAGGAAGCAGATCAAAAACAGTTTTACCGTCAGGAAGGGAATCTGTAATCGATTCCGGAAATGCTCCGTTTAGGACGCCAAATTTCTCTACGGCCTGCTGGAGTGCGCAACAATCGGACTTAACCGACGCTTCCTTTGCCTTGGTCTGCATATTGATGAAATTCGGGATAGCGATGAAAGTAAGAAGGCCGATGATAACCACGACGATTATCAGTGTGAGCAAAGTAAAACCTTTGGTATTCAAGGTTTCTCTCCTTTCGTTTATGTTGCCTTTGGCAACGTTTTGAGAGTTACGGACTTATATAAACTTATGACCATCACACTGGGGGTGAGTTAAATTTGGTTGCTTCTGTCGTAGACAGGAGACCTAAGCAGATAACCGAATGGTTTTCTTAGTTAGACCAAAAAAACTATTCTTATGTTATCCAGGTTGCTCACCCTCCATTGTGGTGATCATAAAATTTGATTTAATGGACAGTTCTCTCCTGAAAGCATTTTATTTCAATGCTCTCGGGAGAAAGCTCGACTCATCTTATAAATCAGACGAGTCGAGCGAAAATGGACGGAAAAGAGTTACCGAGTAGGTACTCTTTCTTTTCTGGCGTGATCAATCTGCCCGATGATCAGACTAACGAATCCGGCCCAAGCGAGCCAGCGACAGACATGGACCATGATAGGATGCGGACCAATAGCGCTATACATCATAATCTCATAGAGAACAGGTATAGCCAGAGCTATTAGAGCAGTGAAAAAATATTTCATTCGATTTGCCTCCTTGTTTGAAATCCACATTATTTCCTACCTTGAATAAGTTAATAAATTTACTCAAGGTAGGAGGCCACGATTACTCGTGGCCTTAAAAAGGTAGGGTTTAGGCGGGTAAAGCAGTTGGCTACTGCCGTGGGATAAAAGGAGCTCTTTCAATTTTTTAAACCAATTAAGTTAACGGGCTTAAAAAATTGGGGGAAGACTGCCAGATGGCTTTTAGTCTTCCCCGAAACATATGTTGAATAAGGTGCGATGACGAGATATGAGATTAAAATGATATAGAATCATTTATTGTACTACTCATATTATTAGAAGGTGCTATTACACAAGCTTGCTATGAAGACAATTTATCTTGGAAAATTTGTGGCGGCCTCAGGAATCGAACCCGCAAGCTCCGAACACCGCTGATCGGCCAGCCACCAGACTGTTTTACGTCGGAGAGCCGCCATTCATCTTTTAAAGAATGGCAATTGGAGGCGAGATTTATATTGGCTTATTTCGCCAAAGACGAAAGGCCTAAGCGAATGGCGGTATGGATTATTCAGTCAGACCGAACGATCTATACCCGTCCATTCAGTAAATTTCTCCCCCTCCATTTGTAATTCTTCAAAAAGATTGAGTTGGAGAAGTAAAAACACTAGGCTCTTACCCCTCCCTCAAAGTCCTAAAATTTCAGGAACGGAAATGGAAAGTAGCGTGGTTTGACACCAGTCGATTAAACGAGGTCAAACCTGTCATTTCAATAAGTAAAACCCTAGAAATCCAGAGTTTACTTATATTCATGCCTCAGGTCAATTTAGAAGCTTAATTGCTTGAAGATTGAACCCTTGCTACCCCCCAATTCTCTTCCTGAAATAAACATGCAAAAAGGACTCTGCGTCCTTTCGGAGAGAGTCCTTTTTATAAAAGGTTTTATTTTAATTGAATATATAATAAAACTATAATAAATCAAGGCAAAAAAATCCCTGATTATTTCTCTCTCCTCTATTTAGTTTTCAAAGAGTGGTTTTTTCAAAAGCCACTATTTTCTCAGATAACCATGCATAATATACCCTGCCGTATATTTTGTCAAGAGCGATATCCACAGGGATGGGCTTTTTTTGGCTTCGGTGAGCCAAAATTTAATTATTATAAATATTAAAAAAACAATTAAAAACCAGTTTTTTAATCATTTATATCTTAATCTATGTGGATAAATTAATATCCAGGCTAAGATTACTTCTTTTTTAATATTACTCCGTATGCTTTATCCCAGGTTAGAATATCAGCGTGTTTAATATAGTTATTAGATACTTCTTCATTAGTACTGGTATCAATAATTTCAAAGTTTGAACTAACCGTTAACTCGGTCTTAACTTCATAATTTTTTGAGCCAGGCTGCTTCTGTAAATAGAGGGTATATAAATCTTTTTCTTCAAATATTTTAAAAGGGAGTTTATATTTAATTATTACCTCTTTACTCTCCCCTACTTCCAATCCCTGCCAATTTCCGAAAACCGTTTTGCCAAATTCTGTAGTAATTCTGGTATTGCTTCTTTCATGAATAATCGGATCTTTTTCAACCGACAAAAGAAATTCATCATCTTTAGCTTCAGCGGAAGGATAAATAAGCAGATTTTTATCAATTTCATCGAAGCCACTGGCCTCAATAAGCTCTGAACCTTCAGGAACATAAAATCGTAGATAATTTATATTCTTGATTTTTGTAAATATATCATCCGAATCACCTTGGTGTGTCCGCAGAAGTTTAATCGTATTAATAACTGAACCGTCATCATGAATTTTTGTTTGGACAGATAATTCCTGGTCAATAACTTGATCTGTTTTACCGCCGCCAATATTGGTATTAACCAACATTAGATAGTCCCTTTCGGCCTGCTTGATTTCTCCGGCCCAGTTAAGCTGTTTAACTTTACTCTCAAGATTTTCATCTTCCACATAAATTAAAATGTCTTTTTCTTTGACTGAATTACTAAGAACTTCGATTAGCTTACTAAAATTTTCGGGTTTAAGCTGCATCACTTTGCTTATTAAGATAGGCATTAAGTCAGAAATAATTTGCTTAGGCCGGTTTACCGCTTCATCATATTCCAATTCAACCTGTTTTTGGGTTTCTCTGACAAAATTATCACTGGTTAAGGTCAGTTCGTACTTATCCATGGGAATAGGACCTGTTACTTCCAAAAGGTCAGTAATAATATCGGGGGTAAAAGAGATAATACCGTCAACCTGATATCCTCTGGCTCTTTCGTAAAACCAGTTTATTTTTTGAGCGCTGGCCGGAAAATCAGGAAACCAGTTGGCATCTTGAATCTGCCAATTATTATTAATAAGCCAAAGGGGACGAGGAGGAATAATTTCTTCCAGAAAATCATCATTAATTTCATAAGCTCCCCGGGAAGGCACTTCTATTATTTTAATCTGTCCGTTTTCCGCTTTAACCAAGGCCAGACTGCCGATAAATCCGCCGGTTGGTCTTATCTCTGTATTATTTTGAAAAATAAATATATATTCTTTCTCTCCATTAAAACCAACCAGCTCGGTACTGACTTCAAAAATAGTCTTTAAATAGGTTATATAATTTTCCAGGTCGGGCATGATTGCCTTAACTCGCTCTACTTCTTCCCTGTATTCTTCGGGTAAGCTGGAAACGTTCACTTTTTCCAAATGTTTTTTTGTGTCAATGATTTTTTCTGAAATATCATCAACACTGCCCGCCAAAGAAAAAATAATCTGTGAAATCACCAATTCATTCTTATCAAATAAATTTTGATTGCTGATCGGCTCAATTTTCTCACTGATAATTCTCCCTATTTCGGATATATTTTTTCCGGCTTCGATCAAGTGTTCACCGGAACTAATAACAGAACCTTTAAAAGGGACCAGTTTTAAAAGAAAAAGAAGTATTTTATTAACGGACGAAAGCTCTTCTTGAGCTTTGTCAAAACCTTCTTCGGCCAGTATAAATTCTTTTTTTGCCTCATCTATCTCAAAAAGGGTTATTGCAGAACCAGCCGATTTAAGATTTTCCAAGGCACTAACAGAGACACCCATTACCCTTCCCTTAATATTATCCACACTTTGGTAACTAACCATTAAAGTAAGAGGGATAAGCAAAAAAAGGCAGATTCCTGAAAAAACAGCTATACTTTTCCAACTTATTTGCCAATTATTGGTTTTTTTTACCTTTTCTTTCTTTCTCTTTTTTTCCGGCTTTAGTTTATTATAAAAATTATTAAAAAAACTTTTGTCGGATTTTTTTTCTTCTTCTTCCTGCTCAACCAGCAATTTTTTTAAATCAATTACATTATTCTGGGGAATTTTGGCAGAACTCAAAAATTCCTGGTAATCAATATCTTTCTCATTTTTAGCTTTTGCCATACTAAACCAATGATTTATAAATTAATAATGTTTTTTTGGCCAAATTGGGCCAGGAGTATTTTTTTACCTGTTCAAAACCCATGCTTTTAAGTTCACCCATCCTTACTTCGTTTTTCAGCAGGTCTTTAATTACTGATTTTATGTTATTAATATTGTTAGGATCAAAATATTCCGCGGATTCCCCCAGTACCTCAGGTAAGCAGGATGAACGGCTTGCGGCCACGGGCAATCCCTGGCTCATTGCTTCAAGAGGTGGCAGCCCAAAACCTTCCACTAAAGAAGGGAAAACGTATAATTTGGCTTTTTGGTAAAGAAACTTTAATTCTTCCTCTTTTACATACCCCGGAAAAATCACTCCTTGTTCTAATTGTAGTCTTTCGGCAAATTTTTTCAAACGTTTGAAAAAATAATCCATTTTTCCCACTAACACCAGATTGAGATCATTATGTTCTTTTTTAATTTGGGCAAAAGCCGTAATAAGTTTCTCTAAATTTTTGTGCGGATAGGCATTTCCTACATATAAAAGAAATGGAGGTTTAAAATGGTTTCTGGTAAAAAATTCTTCTTCATTTATTTTGTGGGGCGTATGCTTAAAATCACTGGTCGCTTCATAAGTAACATTTATCTTGCCCTTAGCTTTAGGGAAATTATCTTCAATATCTTTTTTTGAATACTCAGAAACAGTTATAATTCTCCTCGCTCTCTTAATAGCACTCCAGATAACCAGCTTATAGAGAGAGTGTTTAATTTTATAAAGAAATGGACCAAGAGTACTCGCTCTTTCGGTAGGAAAACGAGTCAGAATTAAGTCATGGATAGTAACAATAAATTTTCCTCTACAAAAAAGCGGGACGTTAAAATGAGGAAAATGCATCAAATCAACTTTTTCTTTTTTTATGGCGTGGGGTAGCTTAATCTGCTCTTCAAATGAATACCAGCGGTAATCGGCGATAACTTTTTTAAAATTGCCTTTTTTAGACAGAAAAAAGTTCCAGTTGCTTTTTCTCAAGAAAATTATATACTCGTTTTCATGGTCAATCTCCTGAAGATATTGAATAAGCTTCTCGGTATAACGACCAAGACCTTTGGCTGTCGGTCCGTAAAAACGAGCATCTATTCCTATTCGCATGTTTGTATATTTTCTGTCTTTTCTTCTTTAAAATAATGAATAACATAAACCAAGTAAAACCCAATGGCAAGACCGGCAATAAAACCAATAATTGTATTCAAGATAACATTGGCCTTATTTTCAACTATCACGGGAGGAGAAGCAACTGCCTCAAACAATGAATTTGAATCGGCGTTCTTATTCAATGCTTTTACTTTACTGCTAATAACATTAATTGTAGCCGTTGAAATAGCCCTGGCCTTAGCCTCTTCTTTTTCATTGAATTTTACCCCTATATTCTGCCCGGAATACTTTTTGGTGTTAAAAAAGGTGGCAAATTGTTCTAATGAATCATACTGGGGGTCAATATTTGCTTTTTCGTAAATCTCCAGAACTACAGAAGGGGTCGCAAACCAACTGACCACTGTTTGGGAAACAAGATCAGAGGCCTGGATTGCATAATAACCATCGTACTGGTAATCTTCCGTTTCCTTAACGTTAATTCTGTTGACAGCGAAAGAAACTGAAGCATCGTAAGAAACCGGTTTAAAGAAACTAAGTAAAAAGGCGGTGACGCCGGTTAATAGGGCAAGGATAACAACAATTAATATTCGCTTTTTTAACAAAGATAAATATTGTTTTAGTTCCATGTTATTTTTTCCTTATTTAAATTATTTTTGATAATTAATATAGTAATCGTCGACAAACTTTTTTATTTTTTCTTTAAATGTTTTTGTATCAAACTCAAAGGCATGTTCTTTTATTTTTTGGCTATTAAAAATTTCCGGTTTAAAACGAATTACTATGTCTGCTAACGCTTCCCATTCCTGATGTTCAAAGAAAACCCCTGTTTCCCCATCTTTTATTGTCTCGAGAGCTCCGCCAGCGGCATAGGCAATAACAGGCCGGCCGGAAGCCATAGTTTCGATAGGAGTAATACCAAAGTCCTCTTCTTGGGGATTAATAAAAGCAATGCACTGGCTATAAAGTTTTTTTAATTCTTCCGAGTCAACTTTGCCCAGAAACTCAATGTTAGATTTAGCCATTTCCTTTAACTTTTCATATTCTGGACCTTCGCCAAAAACTTTTAGGGGGATGCCCAGCCGGCTAAAAGCCTGGACAGTTATATCAAATCTCTTATAAGCCACTAGTCTCCCGCCGGTTAAATAATAATTTCCGACTTTATCGGCGATGTGAAATTGAGTAGTTTCTACTGGCGGGTATATGACTTTGGAGTCCCGGCGGTAATATTTTTTTATTCTTGCCTGGACACAACCAGAATTAGCTATAAATTGATCAACTCTGTCCGCCGCTAAACGATCCCAAATTCTAAGCTTTGTTAGATAAAGTCGCAAAAATTTTTTTAGAAACCGGTTATAGGCTAATTCCTCTATATAACTATGAGTGTCCGACCAAAGATATCTGGTTGGAGAATGACAGTAACAAATATGAGCCGTTTTTGGCAAAGTAATTACTCCTTTTGAAAAAGCTGAGGTTGAGGAAAGAATTACATCATATTCTCTCAAGTCATATGTTTCCACGGCGCTGGACATAAATGGCAAAAACCATTTGTATTTTTTTACTCCCAGGGGCATCCTCTGTATAAAAGAAGTTCTGATATCTTTATTTAAAAAAGATGTGTTTGCCCTTTTTTTATCATAAATAAGGGTATAAGTCGGAGAATCGGGATAAATTTCCTGAAATACCTTAAGAACCTTTTCGGCCCCTCCGTCCTGTGCTAAATGCTCATGTACTAGTCCAACTTTCATATTTTTAACTGGCTGACTTGGTTGATAAAACGACAAAAGGCGTTTTTAAAATTATTTGAAGGTCGAGTTTCAATGACCAATTTTCGATATAATAAATATCAAGTTTTACTTCTTCTTCGAAAACCAAGTCAGAACGGCCGGAAATTTGGGCCATTCCGGTTATCCCCGGTTTTATAGTAAGAAGTTTCTTGTGATGCTTTTTATAATTTGCTACTTCTTCCGGTTCATGAGGCCTAGGGCCAACTAAACTCATTTCTCCCCGTAAAACATTAAAAAGCTGGGCTAATTCATCTAAACTGGTTTTCCTAATAAACCGGCCAACTCGGGTAATTCGCGGGTCATTTTTTATCTTAAATAACGGTCCATCTTTTCTTTCGTTAAGCTGAATAAGATTTTTTTTGAAAGAGTGGGCGTTTTGAATCATGGAACGAAATTTAAACAAGACAAACTTTCGGCCTTGCTCCCCTATTCTTTCTAATCGGGCAAAAACTGGGCCCCTTGAATCAAGCTTAACGGCTAAAGCAACTATAATAAAAACCGGTGACAACATAATCAGAAAAAAGAGGGAAAAAATAATATCAAAAAATCTTTTGATAATCTTGCCCCATCCGTCAAGCGGAGTTTTTTTAACTTCAATCACTGGCACACCGCCAATCGCTCCGACATCCAAGTGAACCCTTTGAGCTTCTGCTAATCCGGCCGCGTATTTAAAAATATAATGATATTCATTGCAGAATTCAATTGCGTTTAATATCTGGTCTCTAGGAAGACTGGATTCGGCCTGAATTACCTCATCGATATGAATATCTTTGCCCAATTCTTCGGCCCTCTTAACCGCTTCTTCATCAAACTGGTTAAAGCGTCCGACAATTTTATACCCAAGATTATGGTGAAGGTGAATTTCTTTAATTATATTTTCTGTTTCTCTGTCTTGCCCAATAATAATTACATTATGAATACCAATTCCTTTTTTAAACAATGATCTTTGAATTGCTCTCACTAATATTCGTCCTAAAATTACAAAAATAATCGCTAAAACATAGCCGGATAAAATAATAAAACGTGAAGAGAAAAGTTCTCTTTGAAAGAAAATAATTACTAAAAGAAGCATAAAAGCGGCCGAACAAGCAACAAAGACCCGAGCGTATTCATCAGCCGCACGGCGTGTTCCCTTAATACTGTAGAGTCCGGACAGAGCAAAAACAAGCACAAAAACAGCGCCCACAATTAAAAGCAGGAGAGAAAAATTCACTAAATTCATTTCATAAAAAACCGGCCTTATTTCCGTTAAAGCGGTTTCAAAACGTAAATAATAGGCGGCCAATCCGGCGACCAAGATCATAACATAATCTATTGGGACTAAAACGGCTGAAAAAATTAACTCAGATTTTTTCATAATTTATTTATAATTTAAAAGCCCAAGCAAACCTATAAGCCGAATTCTGTATCCGCAAAGCGGATGATGATCATCTATCTAGGTCCTGGCCTCACGGCCGGACTCAAGCGACCAACCCACCAGCCATATAAAACAGCTGATCTATACGGTCTTGCACCAGATAGGGTTTACCACAGCCTTGCGTCTCCACAAGGCCGCGTGAGCTCTTACCTCACGATTTCACCCTTACCAGTCCCGGATAAGTCAAGGACTTAGGCGGTATACTTTCTGTTGCACTAGCCCTAAATACATCTAAGTCAAAAATTCTCGCGAACGTTCTTGACTTAAAGCTTGTATCTTGGTTCTCGTTAAGAACTATCCCTTTCCTTATGTTTATTAAACATTAAGGGGTGTTCGGACTTTCCTCCCCGCCTTCGCTCTGCGCTCCGCTTGAGCTACGGCGGGCACGGCCCCTTTTGATTATGAGGTCTTGCCCGCCGAAGCCCGAAAGTGAAACGAAGGGCATAGGCGGGGCGATCATCCAGCTTACTTGGGCATTTAATACTTTAACCTAAAAGTGCCTGTTTGTCAAGAATAAAAAAAAACAAAAAAAGCCTACATTAAGACTTTATATTTTAAAAAATTATTTCTGGTCGATTGCCTCATTAACCAATTTATCCGCTTCTGTATTTTTTTCTCTTGGAATATGAGTAAAAGTCACTTTTTTAAACGACTGGCGAATATTCCAGATTTTGATGAACCAGGGTCCCAGAGCCTCATTTTTTATCTTATATTCCATATTAAGCTGGTTAACGACCAATTCAGAGTCTAAAAAGCATTCTGCTTCCTGGGCTTTAATTTCTTTGGCTTTTTGAAGACCAAAAAATATGGCCTGATATTCGGCCTGGTTATTGGTCGCTTTGCCGATATATTTTTTATACTGGCCGATTAATTCATTATCGTGCCAAAGTACCGCCCCGATTCCGGCGGGTCCCGGATTTCCTCTGGCTCCGCCGTCAGTATAGACCTGGATTTTTTGATATTTCATTATTTTGTTTTTAAGTCAATAATCTTAAGCTGGATTTCTTTGGTTCCGTTCCACTCATTAAAACTAACTTCACAAACAACATCCACTTTTCCTCCAACATTAATTTTATCACATATAGAGCCCAGATAAAAACCAATGCACTTTTTCACTGTCCCGCCATTCTGTGAAACCATTAAACGCAGATGGTCACTTTTCTTGCCCACCTTATCAAAGCTGACTACTTTTAAATCTTTGATAATAAATTTTGGAATTTTATTCCCCTCACCGTAAGGTTGAAATTCGTGAAGTTCAATCAGAAAATCATGATCGGCCTCATCAAGCTTGATCTCCGTATCAATTATAATCTTGGGGGCTAAATCAATATTTTTTAATTTTTTATCGGCAATCTTGGTAAGTTCTTCAATAAATATTTTCATATCTTCTTTTTTCTGAACGGTAAGACCGCAGGCCTGAGCATGGCCACCGTATTCTTTAAGGTGCTGATTTATGGATTCAATAGCTTCAATAATATTAAATTCAGGTATACTTCGGCCGGAAGCAATAATTTCTTCCTTACCCTCTCCAAAAATAAGCACGGGGCGGTAATATTCATCAGCCAATTTACCTGCCACCAGGCCAACCAATCCCGGAGACCAGCCTTTTTTTATCGCATATAGCAAACTTTTGTCTGTGCCTCTTTTTTCAATTTGTTCTCTGGCTTCATTCACCATTTTTTCGGTAATTTTCTGCCGTTCCCGATTCGTTTTCTCAAGGCCGTCCACTAATTTGGTTGTTTCTTCTTCATCACTGGAAATCAAAAGATGATAAGAAGTTAAAGCATGCTCCATGCGGCCAGCCGCATTCAGACGAGGACCGAGCTGAAAAGAGATATTCCAACCTTCAAGGCTTCCCGGTATAAGCCTTGCTTTTTCAATTAATTTTTTAAGCCCCGAACGCTTAGTTTTATTCAAAACAACCAATCCATATCTAACAAGAACTCTATTTTCTCCCAGTACATCAACACAGTCAGCAACTGTGCCGATAGCCACAAAATCAAGCAGCCATTTCTCATAACCTTGCGGCAGATCAACATGATGGTTTTTAGCTTCTTTTATCAAACCCTGAATTAATTTAAAAGCGACCCCCACACCAGCCAGGTCTTTAAAAGGATATTTTTCGTTTTTTACTTTTGGATTAATAATAGCATAAGCCTTATCAGGACTTTTAACCGGTTCATGATGATGGTCGGTAACGATGACATCCATCCCTTTTTCGGCCGCTAAGGTAATTTCCTCTTTATTGGCAATACCACAATCAACGGTTATAATCAGCTTTCTGCCTTGTTTAGCCAGTTCTTTAACCGCTTTTTCGTTCATTCCATACCCTTCGGTCATGCGATAAGGAATATAAACTTCTATGTCTTCAAAACCCAAATCACTTAAAGCGGTGTATAAAAGAGCAGTCGAGGTTACCCCGTCAGCGTCATAATCGCCATAAATAGCAATCTTTTCCTGATTCTCCAGGGCCTGATAAATTCGATCAACCGCTTTTTTCATATCGTTAAATAAAAAAGGATCGTGCTGGTACTGCCCATAATCAGGATTTAAAAATTCATCAATTTTTTCCTGGGTGCTAATCCCACGATTATGAAGCAATTGTAAAATAACCGGATGGATCTCCGGAAATTCGTTTTTAAAATCTTGAGATATTTCGGGAAGTAATTCCCATTTCTTTTCCATAACTGTTTTATTTTATCACTTTAATTCTCTAAAAACAAATATTTATAATTCCCCTTCTTTAACAAACTTTTCGCACTGGCAATTTAGTTTATCAGGCAATGAATTGATAATTTCAAAAATTAATTTTTTAACTTTATTATTATTTTCATTAAATACCTTTACCACGTCCTG
>CBDUSL010000017.1:0-14260 GCA_965370265.1 uncultured bacterium
CTCTTTCAGACCTTGAAGTTACCCACCGGACACAAAAAGGCAGTCTTTGGTATATCAGATATCCAGTTATCGGCACGGCCGATCAGTTTATTGAAGTGGCGACAACCCGCCCGGAAACTATGCTGGGTGATACAGCCGTGGCCGTTAACCCAAAAGACAAAAGGTATAAAAAATTAGTGGGCAAGCATGTCTTACTCCCTCTTATTAACCGAGAAATCCCGATTGTCACTGACCCCGACGTGGATATGGAGTTCGGCACCGGCGCGGTTAAAGTAACTCCCGCTCATGATGATTTTGACTTTCAGGTTGCCCAAAGGCATAACTTGCCTATTATTCAGGTGATTGGGCTTGACGGCAAGATGACTAAAGAAGCTTCGGAAAGCTTTTTCGGTTTAAAAGTTATGGAAGCCCGGGAAAAAGTAATACATCAGCTTAAACATCATGGTTTTCTTCACAAAATTGATGATTATGAAAACGCTATCAGCTATTGCGAAAGATGCAATAGTGTTATTGAGCCTATGGCAACCAAGCAATGGTTTGTAAAAATGAAAGACCTGGCTAAAGAAGCAATAAAAGTGGTTAAGGAAGAGAAAATAAAGATAGTTCCCAAACGCTTTGAAAAGGTTTATTTTCATTTTTTGAATAATATTAGAGATTGGTGCATTTCCCGACAGCTTTGGTGGGGCCACCAGATACCGGTTTGGTATTGCCAAGACTGCGAAGAGATTATTGCTTCAGTAGAAAAACCGGCCCTGTGTAAAAAATGCAAAAGTAAAAGTTTTAAGCAGGACGAAGACACCCTTGATACCTGGTTTTCAGCATCTCTTTGGACCTTCTCAACTTTGGGCTGGCCCGCCTCCGTCAAGACTTCGGCGGGCAGGCCCAAGAAAACTTGTGATCTGGCAAGATTTCATCCTACTGACGTGATGGAAACCGGCCGGGATATTCTTTTCTTTTGGGTGGCCCGGATGGTGATGATGAGCCTTTACCACCGTAAAGAAGTGCCCTTTAAAACAGTTTATTTACACGGCCTTATCCTGGATAAAGACGGAAAAAAGATGTCAAAGTCAAAAGGAACCGGCGTTGATCCCCTGATAATGACCGAGAAATACGGCACGGACGCGATTCGTTTAAGTCTAATTATGGGTACTTCCACCGGTCAGGATATGAAAATGCATGAACAGAAAATAGCCGGGGCCAGAAATTTCATGAACAAGCTCTGGAATATTGCCCGATTTACTTTTATGACTCCAAGGCCAAAAACTAAGTTAAAGTTAAAAACACTCGCCGACCAATGGATTCTTTCCGAACTTAATACTTTAATTAAAGAAGCAACCGAAGATTTAGAAAAATTTGAATTCTCCCTAGCCACCGAAAAACTTTATGAATTTATTTGGCATAAATTTGCCGACTGGTATCTGGAAATATCCAAACTGGAAAAAAACCAGGCTATTACTTACCACGTTCTGGAAAACATCCTTAAACTTCTTCATCCTTTTGCCCCGTTCATCACCGAAGAAATTTGGCAAAAGTTAAATCCAAAAAAAATGCTTTTAATTACCGAGTGGCCAAAAGCAGATTCCAAATTAATTAATAAAAAAACAAGTACTGAATTTACCAGGCTTCAAGATCTTATTATTCATCTTAGAAACGAGAAAAAAGAAAAGGGCTTAAGCCCTAAAGACGAATATATTGTTAAAAAGAAAAAATCTTCTTTACTGGAGGAGAATAAGGTGATTATTGAATGGCTGGCAAGAGTGAAGGTTGAATTGAAATAAAACATCACAGGCTAGAAAGCCTGCGCTATGTTGAGTGAAAATATCCGTAGCGCACCTTTTTTTAAGGGGCGCTTTTTTCAATCCCCAAAAGTCTTGACAATAAGTCAATTTTACGTTAAGGTTGAAAATCAAAAAAGGAGGAGAAAGATGTACCTTGATAAAGTAATGTTATTAGTGGCTGTTAGCGAATTTGTCAAAGACAGTAAACACTTTTTTTCAGTCAACCTACCAGTTCCGATATTTGATTCGGTATTTGTGGATGCCAATAAGGCAAAGTTTGTTATGGGGGAACCTAGAAATTTTGAAGAAAAAGAGTTAACTTTTGAAGAGGCTCTAGAGATTGTCAAACCATTTATTCAGCCGAGGTCTTCTTTGGTGAAAAAAGAAGAAAAACCAGAAGGAAAGATAAAAATTGTTAAGTTTCCAAGTGTGCCTGAATACGAAAAAGGGATATGGATACTAGTCACTGGAACAGTAAAAGCTCAAAGAGCTGCGTACGACTTGGTAGACACCAGCACAAATCCGACAATTGAATGGCATTTTGTTATTTATGCTTCGAAAATCGTACTTAAACCAAGGGGAGAGACCTACCCCTAAATAAAAATGCTTATAACTAAAACAACCGTCTCGACTCCTTGGGGCGGTTTTTTAATATCTAATATCTCAATATCTTTAATAACTTCCTATTCGGAAACTCTAAACACTTCGGAAACCGAAGTAATACCATCCAGAGCTTTTAACAAACCATCCTGGACCATAGTAACCATTCCGCTTTTAAGGGCCACGTCTTTCATCTGGTATTCAGAAACCTGGCCGGAAAGGATTATTTTTTCAATTTCCGCATTCATGGTAAAAACTTCAAAAATGCCAATCCTGCCTTTAAAACCGGTTTTGCCGCACTTGTCACAACCTTCACCGCGGAAGAACTTTAAGTTAGATAAGTCAGCTTGTTCACTTGAGCTCTTTGGAATTTCAGAAAGAATTTTCTTTACCCTTTGGAGAGTCTCTTCATCCAGATGATCTTCTGTTTTGCAATCCGAACAAATTTTTCTGACCAGTCTCTGGGCCATCACCGCGTTTAAGGCCGGCGCCAGCAAAAAAGGTTTGGTACCCATAGCCAGAAAACGAGGAATAACTCCGGCCGCGTCATTTGAGTGAATAGTACTCAATACCAAGTGTCCAGTCAGCGCCGCCTGTATCGCAATTTCAACTGTTTCCAAGTCTCTGATTTCACCGACCATAATTATATCCGGGTCCTGGCGAAGAATAGATTTTAAGCCATTAGCATAAGTGTAGCGCCTACGACCTTTTTTAACGGTGGTTTTACCTTCGCTGGTCACCACTTGTGATTCCCCTTCATCTTCTTCGTGTTCTACTTGACTTTGATTTATACCGGTAAGCTGGTATTCGATAGGGTCTTCCAGAGTAATAATTTTTGTTTCGGTGCTGTTTAGTTTATTTAAAACGGCGTAAAGGGCGGTGGTTTTACCGGACCCGGTGGGCCCAGAGGTAATTACCATGCCATTGGGACGGGTGATTTCTTTTTCCAGTCTTTTGTAAGCCTCCCCCCTCAATCCTAGTTCATGAAAAGAAAGATTTTCTGCGCCCTGTATCAAAAGCCTCATAACCACACTTTCACCGTAGGAAGTGGGAATAGTGGAAACACGAACATCCACCTTTCCCTCTTTTAAAAACAAAGTGATCCGTCCGTCTTGGGGAGCGGTAGTAATATTAATCTTCATTCCGGAAAGAAGTTTAATTCGGCTGATTATTCTCTTCCACATATCAGCCGGTAGTTCAGTGACATTCTGCAATACTCCGTCAATCCGATATCTTACCTTAATGCCCGCTTCCTCCGCTTCAATATGCAGATCGGAAGATTTGGCGTTAAGGGCCCCGGCAATAATAATATTTAAAGTTTCCGTCAAAGGTACCTTATGAATTTTCGCGACCAGTTCGGAAAAATCAACCGCTTCATGCTTAAACTTATCAATTGCCTCTTGGGCAATTTCTATGCCCTTAACCTCTTTTTTTATCTTGGGTAACCTCTCGTAAAGTTTCATTGCTTCATCAAAACTATGATCCGAAATTAGATAAAGGCCGATATGAGACTGAAATTTTTCGCTTATTTTTTCCATTAATTCCGGCAAATCAGGGCTGTTTGAATCAATCATGGCCAGGCGAATTTCTTTGCCCGATTTCAAAAAACATACTGAATGATGCTTAAGAGCCTCTTCTTTGGTGATTATAGAGAGTGTTTCCGGACCAATGGGAAAACCGACCAGGTTTATATAATTAATTCCCTCGTCTTCCGCCTTTCTTCTGACCAAACTTTCTTTTTCTTTAATCTGAATTTCACCCATTTTCTCCTCAAATTTCTCTTCGGTGTCATTACTAAGAAAAGGGCTGTTTTTAACGGATTGGTTTTGATTATCGTTATCCATAAATTTCCTATTCATTATATCAAAAAAAAACCTTTTATAAAATAAACGGCTCTAGAGATTTTTATTCCGGATTTATTAGGGTCTTTTACGGTAGTATCCGGCTACTTTGTTTTTTATTTTTTCCTCTGCTTCAATAATATCAGCTGCTTCGATTTTAATTTTGGTAAAATCTTTAGTCCCCTCCGGATTAAACTCACGAAAAAGTCTCACTCCATCAATCTGCTGGACAGTGTAAACAATCGCTTCTATCTGGCTACTCCTTGATTCGTACAAAAGAACCACCATTTCAGCTTGGGGGGTATTAATAATCAACTCATCAATTACACCGAGAAGATCTGTTTCGACTGCTTTTGATTTTTCAAAATCACGAAGTGAAATAAGAGACCAGATAAAACGTTGATTAAAATCCTCCTGCAGGCGAGCCAGTACCCGGCCCCATAGTTTCAAGGTAGCAATTGATTTAGTCTGATAAAGATTTTTTATAATTTCATCCCGGCGGGCCCCGGAAGCAACAAGGTGAGAGGATATAGCCAGCGACCTGGGAGTAACTGAAGCAGTCCGAAAACTTTTGGTTTTGGAAATAATTCCGGTTAACAGATTTGTGGCTATATGTTCGTCAAGAATTTCCTCGCCCATTTCTTTTATCAGTTCAAAAATTATCTCGGATGAAGAAGTAGCCGTAATATCAACCAGATTTATCTGGCCAAAATAATCATTTGCTGGATTATGATCAATATTAATAATGGGGGTCTGGAAAAAGAACTCCGCACTATTATCATAAAGCTGACCCAACGAATCAAGGTCAACCGAGTCTAAAACAAAAATTAAGTCATAATCAAAGGCCCCGGCAGCCGTGGAAATATCTTTTTCTTCATAGTGTCCGTTTTTCGGGGTAATATAAATATTCAACTTATCGCTGGTAATATCGTAACTTAATTCTTCAACTTTTGTTTTTTCCACATTAAGAGTAATAATAAATTTTTTTAGGTTTTTTAAATCAGAAAATATCTCTTGGCTTTTAGGCAAAAAGGAATGGGAGGGGGATAGGTTAAAATTATGGCAGACTATTTTGGCCTTTTTTTTCATTTTCTCCAAAGCCAAAAATAAGCCTAGCCCGGAAGCAATAGCGTCGGTTGAGGGATCATTCGGCAAAACAAGCAATATGTTGCCTGCTTTTTTTACTAAATCTATAGCTTGTTTATAGGGAAGGGGTTTCATAATAAATAAAAAATATAATAGTTGAGTATACATTTAATAAAAAGAGGTGTCAAGCCCATTCACGGAGTATATTAATTCTGCTATATTAAAGGGACAAATTATGGAAAAAATAATTACAAAAAAAGAAGAAGAAACCAGGAAATTTGGCCTTAAATTAGCCAAAAAAATTAAAGCGGGTGATATTCTGGCTCTTATTGGCAATCTTGGCGCCGGCAAAACCACCTTTATACAGGGCCTGGCCAAGGGCTTAGGAATTAAAAATAAAATTACCAGCCCCACCTTCGTTCAGCTCAAAATTTATCCGGCCAGTAAAAGGGGGATTAAAAATCTTTATCACTTTGATTTTTACCGGCTTGAATCTCTTTCTTCTCTGGAAAGCCAGGGGTTGGAGGAATATTTAAAAAATAAAAATGGGGTAGTCGTTATTGAATGGGCCGATAAAATAAAAAAACTTCTTGGCCCAAAAACTAAAAAAATAAACTTTAAAATAAAAAATAAGCAATCAAGGATAATTACCATAAATAAAAAATAAGAGTAAATTAATTAGTACTCTTATTTTTTAAAATTTATATAGAAGCTGGTTCACTAACCGCTTTTTTTTCTTTTACGGCCGCTTCTTCCACCACCATTTTTTCTTTAGTAATAGAAATGACTTGATCGGCATGGATAATCAGGGCGTGGGAGATTAGGTTCGAGACAAGGCTTCCTTTTTTTACATGGAAACGAATTATTTTGTTAACGTCAGAATCATATTCGAAATCACAAACCGTACCTAACTCTTGCCCGGCTTTCGTTTCTACCGGCAGATTGACAAGTTCTTTATGACGAAGCATCATTGGTTTTCTGATCAATTACCTCTGGCTGTTCGGTTTTAATCGGATGTCGTTTAAAATAGATAAACTGCTGGACAATGGCAAAAAGTGTAGCCGCCACCCAGTAGAGAATCAAACCAGTAGGCAGGCGCATGCCAATGATAACAATCATGACCGGAAAAAGATAAGTCATGGTCTTTGAAGTTTGAGCGGCCATATTTTCGTCTTTAGCCCCAGGCATTCCTTTTGGCCCCTTTTTGGAAAGAAGCATTCGTGATTGCACAAACTGTAAGGCCCCCGATAAGAGTGCCAGGCCCCAGTTGCCTACATTGGTTAAACTAATAAACCCGAGAAAGGTTGTGTTGACTGTAGTGGCCGTAAAATAATCTTTTAGGGGTCCATAGAGATTATTCAGAGTGTCCTCGGCCAGGAGTCCGGTTTCCGCGTCGATAGCCAATCCGGCGTAAAAAACCCGGAAAAGAGCAAAAAGGATAGGCAGTTGAATAAGAAGAGGGAGACAGGAAGAAAAAGGATTTACCTTATTTTCTTTGTAGAATTTCATGAGCTGCCGGCCCATTTCTTCACGGTTATCTTTATACTTTTTCTTTATCTCATTGAGCTTGGGTTGTATTTCCTGAAGATTGCGCTGAGATTTAATAGAAGATAATGAGGGAATGTATAAAATACCCCTAATTACTACAGTCAAAAGGATAATAGCTACACCTAAGTCATGCCCAGGGATAACTTTATACAAAAACATAAGGGCGTTAAGTAGGGGTTGAACTAAGGCTGTGTTAAATATTTCCATAATTTTTAATCGACTGGATCGTATCCGCCCTTAGAAAAAGGGTGACAGCGAATAATACGCCAGATTCCTTTTAATAATCCTTTAATTATTCCGTATTTATAAACGGCTTGATAAGTATATTCGGAGCAAGTGGGCCGAAAGCGGCAATATCCGTACGGATGGAGAACTGATCTTGGCCCGTGGTCGGGAGAAAAAGTCCTTTGATACCACCTGATTCCTTTTAGAAGGACGGATTTTAGCCAATTAATTATGATATCCATAATTTTGCCCTCTTAAAAGCTTGGATTAGCTCTTTTTTCTTTTCCGGCCATTCTTTATAAATAAAAGGCTTTTTTACCACCAAAACATAATCGTTACTTCTATTTAAATTAGCGCTTATTTCTTTATAAAGTTCCGATAATTGCCGTCTTACTTTGTTTCTGTCGGTCGCTTTTTTACTGGTTTTAGCGGAAATCACGGTGGCAAAACGCGGATAACCCATATTATTACTTAAATACCTGATGTTGAACATGCGGGTAAAAAAATAAGTGCCTTGCTTGTAAATTTCCTTGAATCGCTTTTCGCCGTGAATTCTGTATTTTTTGGCTAACATAAAAAACCGTGTTAGACTGCTAACTTTTTTCTCCCTTTTCTACGGCGATGAGTGATTGTTCTTTTTCCGCCAGGAGTTCTCTTGCGAGCCCGAAATCCATGAGATCTTTTTCTTTTTCTTTTCTTTGGTTGGTATGTTCTTTTTGGCATTTATTTAAAATTATATTCGTAAGTCTACCTAAAATTTAGCCTTTCGTCAAACTAAAATTTATTAAAAGGGAATAAAGAAAGTTTCCCCAATTAATCCACAATTTGTTAACACTTTACCTTATTTTAGGTATTTTTTATAGCTAAAATTTGTGGTATATTGAGACATAGCTGTATTTAATTTTTTTATATTATGAATAAAGAGGAATTATGGCAAGCCACTCTTGGCGAGCTTGAGTTATTAATCAGCAAGGCCAACTTTACCACTTGGTTCAAGAATACTTTTATTTCTCATTACACTAATGACAAGGTGACTATTGGCGTCCCTAATGCTTTTACCAAGACTTGGCTGGAAAATAAATATCATGATTCAATCCTCAAGGCCTTAAAGAATATCACCAGTGATAAAGTTAGTGAGATAGATTACCAAGTAGAAACCAAAAAGTCATCCCCAATAAAAGAAGAAATTAAAAATAATGAAGGAAATCAGCAAAAAAGCCCGGAAGATAAAGAAATTCAGAAAGAAGAATACCACATTAATAAATTTAATTTAAACCCCCGTTACACTTTCGAGAATTTTATTGTCGGTAAAGGAAATGAATTGGCCCACGCCGCCTGCTCGGCTGTGGCCGAGAAGCCCGGATTAGTTTATAATCCGCTTTTTCTTTATGGGGGCGTTGGCTTAGGCAAAACTCATCTTATGCAAGCCATTGGTAATTACATTATTGAAAATTTTCCGAAAAAAAAGGTTATTTATGTCACCTGTGAAAAATTTACCAACGAATTTATCCAAAATATCTCCCAGGGAAGCGCCAATGATTTTAAAAATACCTATCGCTCAGTTGATATTCTTCTGATTGACGACATCCAGTTCCTTGCCAACAAAGAGAGAACCCAGGAGGAATTTTTTCACACTTTCAACACCCTGCACCAAGCCAATAAACAAATAGTGGTCAGCTCAGACCGGCCGCCAAAATCTATTCCGGCCCTTGAGCATAGATTAGTTTCCCGCTTTGAATGGGGAATGATCGCCGATATCAGCCAGCCTGATTTGGAAACAAGAATCGCCATTCTGGAAAATAAGTGTAAGCAAAAAAACTACAGTCTTTCAGCAGAAATATTAAACTATACCGCCGCCAATATTCAAAGTAATATCAGAGAATTAGAAGGAGCCCTAAACAGAATAATCGCTTTCCACCAGCTTAATAATTCAGAACCCACCCTTGATTCAGCTAAAAAGCTTCTTTCTTCAATAAAGGCCAAGCCACAAAAAGGCGGACTTACCAATAAACAGGTTATCAACGCCGTGGCCAGTTTTTATGACATTACTCTTGACAACCTTGTCGGTAAAAGCCGAAAAAGAGAGCTGGTTTACCCCCGCCAGATAGCCATGTTTCTCCTGCGGGAAGAGTTGAAAAGTTCATTTCCCAATATTGGACAAGAACTTGGGGGGAGAGACCACACCACCGCCATGCATGCCTGCACCAAAATCACAAAAGAAATCGAAAGCAACGATAAAATCAAACAAGATATCGTACTCATTAAGCAACGTTTGTACACTTAATAACTTAGGGATAAGTCTGTCAATAATTATGGGGTAAAATGTTGATAAAATATATTTTTTTTCTACAAGGTAAATTTATCCTCACAATTACCACAACCGCTTTCACAATTTAATAACATTTTATCAAGAAGTATAAAAAATAAAATATCCATCTCCCAGCATTACTTATTAAGTATTCCGCCTTTAAAAAATATTATCCACTTATCCACCTCTATTATTAAGATGATTATTAATTAGATAAATATATAAAGGATTATAATTATATGAAATTTTCCTGCACTCAAGAAAATTTAAGTCGGGCATTAAATATCGTTAGTCATGTCGCCAGTAAAAATGTTAGTCTTCCTATTTTAAATAATGTTTTAATTACCACAGAAAACGGGATTATAAAATTAACCACTACTAATTTAGAAATTGGTATAAATTGCCAAGTGAGAGGAAAAATTGAAAAAGAAGGAAAAATTACGGTTCAGGCAAAATTACTATCTGATTATATTAATTCTTTACCCAATGAAAGAATAGATCTTGAGGTTGAAGGCGATAACCTTAAAATAAAATGCGGCAAGGCCCAAACAACCGTGAAAGGCTCTTCAACCGAAGAATTCCCCCTTATTCCTAAAGTAGAAAAAAATAATAGTTTCCAGCTCAAGGTAAATAATTTTAAGAAAGCTATTACCCAGGTTATTTACGCGGCTGCCACCGACGAATCAAGGCCCGAAATTAGCGGAGCTTTTCTAAAAGGCGGTGATAAGGAAATAATCTTAGCGGCTACTGACAGTTATCGTTTGGCTGAAAAAAAAGTAAAAACCGAAAAGGGCAATGAGGGAGAAGGGGTTATAGTGCCGGCTAGAACTTTAATGGAGCTTAACCGTATTTTAACTGATGATATCGAAAGTATTAATTTTTTTATCAATGAAAACCAAATTCTTTTTGTTTTTGATGGAATTGAGATGGTTTCCCGTTTAATCGAAGGCCAATATCCCGAGTATCAACAAATAATTCCCAGTGAGGGTAAAACTAAGGTGGAGCTGAATACCCAGGAATTTATAAAAATGGTCAAAACAACCAGCCTTTTTTGTAAAGCAGGTATAAACGACATCAGCCTGGAGGTTAAAGGGGACAAAATTATTGTTTCGGCTTCAAATTCCCAACTGGGAGAAAATATTTCCAGCTTGGATGTTAAAGTTGAAGGCGAGGATAATAACATTGTTTTTAATTATCGTTATCTTCTTGACGGGCTTTCCAGCATAGATACAGAGGATTTGATTCTTGAACTGACGGACAATACAAGTCCCGGGTTAATAAAGCCAAAAGGTCTCGATGATTATATTTACATTATAATGCCTATTAGGCAGTAAATATATGCTAAAGTCTATCGGAGACTTGGTGGAAGGGTCGGTTAAGAGGCAAGGAATAGAAAATCAGGTTCAGGCCAGTCAGGTAATAGAAGAATTCCATAAGACAATTGTAGAGAAATTTGGTAAAAGGATATTGAGTCAGGTTCAGGCAAAATCATTAAAGAACCAGGTTCTGAATATAGCCACTCTTAGCTCAGTTGTTACTAGTGAGTTGAGGATGCATGAAGAAGAAATTTTAGAAAGAATAAATAATAAATACAAAAAAACCCTGGTTAATAAACTAAGGTTTTTTATCTGAACTAAACTAAGAGCCGACCACAACAGTAAGAAAGTCCGAACTGGTTTGCTCTTCTTTTTTATTGATGATTGTAACAAAAATTTTATAAGTATCTTCCTTGTCTTCCTCCCAGGTGAAATTAAGGCTGGGATCAGAGGGATTATTTTTTTTGCTAATTATTGTTTTTTCTCCGTCACTGTTTTGTTTAGAAAGAGTAACACTTTCGATTCCTTCTGGGTCATATGCAAAAACTTGCACGGTTAAAGGAAAGCTTGTAAGTTCGTAGCTTGAATTTTGGTTAGGCGAAATAAAATAGAGGGAACTTGTGGTTTGGCTGAGATTAATATTAATTGTTATTTTGGCCTGACTAGTGTTGCCGATTTCATCAGTCACTTGGGCCGTAACATCATGGTAGCCTTTTGAGAGACCAGAGAGATTATGACTATAGGAAAAGGGATATTTTTTTGTTACCCCGATTGAAACGTCATCAATAAAATATTCCACATTATCGATTTCATTCGTACCTGAAGCGCTAACTTTGAAAGTAATTGACGGGTTTGTGACCGTGTCATTATTTTTAGGGGTCCCAAAAGATATTTCAGGCAAATTTTCTTCTGCTCTCAGATCACAATCTTCCATTATTGGGGACTCGGTAAGGTAGCTGTTTTCCCGGGCCCAATTTTTTACGGCTTCTTCCCAATTTCCATACTGTGGGTTTGATTCCGGGGTGGAGGGGTAATCTCCCTGAGGATAGTCTCTGACCACGTAATGAAGAATATTATGAACGGCTTTAACCGTTTTTTCTTCCACAAATTCTTCCGGCCAGTCCTCCAGGCAGGAGGCGGGGATTTGATTGCCGGTAACCGAATCCACCTTGATTGGCATATCTCCCTCTAATGCTCCGTTGAGGATCGCCTTATCTGTATCAATAGCTCTAAAATCTCTAAAATATTCCACCTTTTCTCCTTCAAGAGCTCTTTTCATAAACCCATTCCAGATAGGGGCCGCTAAAACCAGGCCGGCTGCCCCTCTCGACATTTCCGTGTTATCATTATTGCCCACCCAAACACCGGCGGCTAGAGAAGGAGTGTAACCTAGTGTCCAGGCATCCCGGTAATCGTTAGTAGTGCCGGTTTTTGCGGCCACTGGCCGGCCTCCCAGACTAAGCACGGTGTAGCCCCAAAAACTTGAACGGGTGCTGTTGTCCGAAAGGACTTTATTAATTTGTCTGGCGATTTCCACGTTAATTACGTTTTTAGGCTTTGGCTCACTTCGTTTTTCCAAGACCTTGCCTTTATTATCTTCAATCCGAAGGATGGGGCTATAAGCCACTCTTTCCCCTTCGTTTGCTAAGGTGGAAAAAGCGGAAACATGCTCTATTAATTTTACTTCTCCTCCCCCAAGAACCAGGGAAAGACCGAAACGGCTGCGGTCAGAAAAAGTGGTGTAGCCCAGATTTTCAGCCAGATCCAAAACATTTTCTACCCCGGTTAAGTAGAGGGTTTTAACAGCCGGGATATTTAGGGAAGCCTGAAGAGCTTGGCGCATAGTAACCGGGCCGTGTTCTGTCAGGTCGTAATTTTTTGGAGTATAATTTTTAGTGTCGGTTTTAAAGGTTGTAACCAGGTCGAAGAGAATGGTTTCTGGAGTATAGCCAGTTTCGAAGGCCTTGGTATAGACAATGGGCTTAAAAGAGGAGCCTGGCTGCCTGACTCTGGTGGTGACATTGACATTACCGTCAATAGTTTCGTCAAAATAATCTTTTGAACCGACCATAGCCAATATTTCGCCGGTTTTTACGTCCAGGGCAATCATTGCCGCATTTGAGCCGCCGTATTTTTCAATCTTGCCGATTCCTTTTTCTATTTCTTCCTCAGCAATTTTTTGCTTCTCATAATCCAGGGTGGTAACTACTTTTAATCCTCCTTGTTCAACCTCCCTTTCGCCGTATTTTTTTACCAGCATTTCCCGGACATACATAACAAAATGAGGGGCCAGCATATTTTCCTGGCGGGGTCTGATTTTGGAAAGAATGTCGATTTGCTGAGCAGCCTCGGCCTCTTCTTCGGTGATATATTCCTGGTCTGCCATAAGATTTATAGTAAGCTGCTGGCGAGCCACTAATTCATCAGTATGAGTGCCATAGGGAGAATAATAGGTGGTGGCCTGAGTCATGGCCGCCAGGAGAGCCCCTTCCTCAATCGATAAATCCTTGGCGTTTTTGCCAAAATAGCTCTGGGCCGCCGCCTCAATGCCATAATAGCTTGAACCATATGGGATTTCATTAAAATACATTTTTAGAATTTCTTCTTTCGAAAATTTACGTTCAATCTGATAAGCCAAAACAAGCTCTTTTATTTTTCTAGTCCAGCTTTTTTCCGTGGTTAAAATCGCATTTTTTACAAACTGTTGAGTGATAGTTGAAGCACCCTGGGCTTTTCTTCTTTGAATAATATCAATATAAATAGATTTAAAAATACGGAGCAGAGAGAAGCCCTGGTGTTCGTAAAAGTTTTTGTCTTCCAGGGCGATATGAGCCCAAAGGGCATAATCGGAAATTTCATCCAAATTAACCATGGTTCTTTTTTCCTCCCCGTGCACTTCGTAGAGAATGGTTTTTTCGTCACGAGCGTAAATCTTTGTGCTTTCAGCGATTGCTCTCTCGATTAATTTGTCAGGACTAGGCAGGTCGCGGGAAAACCAGGCAAAAACAGCCAGCATGGAAAGACCGCCAAAAATAATCATAATAGACAAAATTGGAAGCCATATAGTCTTTAAATGCTCAAACCACTGCTTCCTTTTTTTTCTTTTTCTAATATTGGTTCCCTGTTTCCAGGAGGTATCAAAACGCTTTTTTGGTTTTAATTGAGGAATCGGCATTATTGTATAAGATAGTTCCCTTTTGAAGTTAAATAGGCTCCTAAAAGCAGAGCATTATGTTCGAGCTTAGATTTTACTATTTTTAGATTTTTATGTCTAGGGTCTAACACTTCGTTTTTAAAGGTTTTTTGGGAGAGGGTAATAATTTCTTTGAACTGACTCACTCCTCCGCCGATCACAATTATTTCCGGGCTTAATAAATTTGCCAGACTAGCCAGACCAATTCCCAGATAATAAGCCATTTCTTTTGCCGCCAAAAGAGCCGGCTTATTTCCTTTTAAAGCTAGTTTATGAATTTCTTCGCCTTTTAAAGTCTGGCCTGTGATTTTTTTAAAATATTTTGACAAGGCAGGCCCCGAGGCTTGCGATTCGAAATGACCATA
>CBDUSL010000018.1:0-13330 GCA_965370265.1 uncultured bacterium
TAGAAATAATTGCTCTTTTAAAAAAGGATAAAATGTGAAAAAGGAAATTGCTTATTCTGTCGTTTTTTGTTTAATTCTAATTCTCATCGTCGGCTTTTTCGTCAGACTCCATAAGAACAATCTAAAAGGAGGATATTTCCAAAAACAACCCGATAAGACCAACACTTTTAGCTACTTTCAGGGCTCTGTTGTCATAAATGGTCTTGTTTTTCCTTTTTCTGAAGAATGCGAGGGTACCTTTAACTTGATTTTTCAGCAGCACAAAAAAGAAAAAACTCTTTACGGAACAGAAGGAGTAAAAAAGTATTTGGAAATGATTTCCGAAGGAATCACCTTAATGAGTCCGGACTCATCCCATTTACTCATCTTTAAAGATAATCTTCTCTACATTATCAGTCCTCTAGATTCCCTAAGCGAAAAGGTTCCCCGCCTGAGAGCTGTTTGTATTAAATTACCAACCCCAAAATAAAGTTTGCCCTTATACCCCATCCTGGGCATTTCCGAAGGATGGGGTATTTTTATACACAGCTTGACAACCAATTTGATACTGGTATTCTTAGTTTTAAATACCAAAAAGGAGGATGATGCATGAAAGAAGTGTTCGAAATTGTTGAAGGGGTAATAGTTATCCGACCAAACTCAGAAACAGATATTGACCCCAACTTTTCCATCACCCAGCAGTTCCCAGATTTAATCGAAAAAGGAGTGGTTGTAAACCTTTCTCGCGTGAAAACCCTCAGTCCTCGTGACCAGGGGCTGCTCAATGGCTGGCGGGCCAGATCGGCTAACCGGATTGTCTTCTGCCATACAAATGGAGTGGACCGCAAACCACTCAAAGCCCACCTTGAGCTCCTGTCCTGCCCCACCCGCGAAAACGAAGAAGAAGCAATTAAAGCTCTTTCCAGAAAGTAAATTTCTCTTACAAGCCTTTGTGAAAGCAAGGGCTTTTTTATTAGATATGGTGTGTTATAATTATACTATGAAAACTTTTAGCCAATATTTTAAATTTATTGATGAAAAGACAAAGCAAGAAATCTTTTCTTTGGCAAAATCCTTGAAAGACAAGCATATCGTTATGATTAACTCCACTCCTTCAGGTGGGGGTGTTTCCGAAATACTTTTTAATCTGGTTATTTTACTGAATGATGTTGGGGTTAAAACAGGCTGGCGCATTTTAAAAGGCTCGGATAGTTTTTTTCAAATTACTAAAGAATTCCATAACGGGCTTCAGGGAGAAAAAATAAAACTTTCAAAAAGAAAAAAAGATTTATACGAAGAGACCAATAAAATTAATTCCCTGAGCACTCATCTTGAATCTCATGATCTGGTCGTTATTCATGACCCTCAGCCATTAGCTTTGATAAATTTTAAAACAAAAAAAGTTCCCTGGCTTTGGCGGCTTCATATTGACATGTCCAGCCCGGATAAAAACCTTTTAAAATATTTAAAGCCCGCAATAGAAAAATACGACGGCCTGATTATTACTTCCGATAAATACCGCCAAAAATCTTTGAAAATAAAAAATCATATTATTACTCCCTCTATAGACCCTTTAGCTGTAAAAAATTCACCTCTCCCCAGGGAAGTGATAAACAAAGTTTTAAAAAGGCACGGAGTTAAGTTAAACAAACCTATCATTTCACAGATTTCCCGCTTTGATAAATGGAAAGATCCTTTAGGCGTGTTAAGGGTATTTAAAAAAATTAGGGAAAAATTTGACTGCCAGCTGGTTCTGCTCGGAAACATGGCTTTGGATGATCCGGAGGGCCCGGCTATTTATAAAAAAGTGCAGGAAGAGGCCAATAAAATTAGGGATGTAAAAATACTGGTAAACTCTCCTGACAACGATCGGGTGGTTAACGCTCTTCAGTCTGTCTCTAAAGTGGTTTTTCAAAAATCGCTCAAAGAAGGTTTTGCCTTAACCGTTTCAGAAGCGATGTGGAAAGGTACCCCGGTTATTGGCACTCGGGCTGGAGGCATCCCATTGCAGATTATTGACGGCCAGACCGGGTATTTAATTGATAATGACGAAGAAGCGGTAAAAGCAACCCTTAAATTACTAAAAAATCCTCATTTAAGGAATAAAATAGGTCAGCAGGCTAAGAAGCATGTTGCTAATAACTTTCTAATTACCCGGCACTTACTCGATTATTTGAGAATCTTTAACCATTATTTAAAATAAATTAGTTTTTATAACAGGTATCGGAAACTATAATTAAAAAAAAGCCTTATTTTAGAGGCTTATTTGTTCAAATTTAAATTTATTTTACTTCATGCCATCAATCTGGTCATCTTTAAAATTCAAAATTATTTTTATGGCCTGGACATATCTTTCAGCCATCCGGTCCCTTGCTTCTGCTCTTAGATCATTAGTTACTTTTTTAAAACTATTCTGTTCGTGTTCAATTAAATCAGCCAGTTTTTTTGCCTTTTCAGGATCATTGGTTTTTGTTTTAGCCACTTGAATCGGATCAGCTTCCAGCAAAAATCGGTTCGGAACTTCAACATCAATCTTTTCTTCCTTTTCGGTATATTTATAATTTGATTCTGAATTTTCTCTCATTTTATTTTTCCATATAAATTGATTGAGTGGGAAAGGCAAATTCAATTTTTTCTTTTTCAAAAGATTCTTTTATTTTTAAATGAATTTTCTGGTTGGTATCCATATAGTCGGCATAATCTTTTGACTCGACAAAATAAACAATTTCAAAACCGAGATTAGAATCATTAAAACTTTTAAAGTGTGCCCGGTCAAAACGCGCCTGAGGAATACGATCAATTATATTTTTAATCATAACGGGAATCTTTTTCAGTTTATCTGCTTTTGTTTTATAAACCACTCCAATATCTAGAGAGATTCTTCTTTCCTTCATCTTTTTAAAATTATGAATTCTGGCAGAAGTTAATTCCTGGTTGGATATAACAATTTCTTCGCCCTGGAGAGCCCTGATTCTGGTCGTTTTAATCCCTATTTTTTCCACCACCCCCGTATGTTTGCCTACGACAATAAAATCTCCGACCACAAAAGGCTTATCAAAATGAATGGCAAAAGAACTGAATAAATCAGATAATATATTTTGGAGAGCCAGGGCGACCGCAATTCCGGCTACCCCTAGCCCGGCCACCAGGGAAGTGACATTTATTCCAATATTTCCTAAAACTAAAATTAAACCGAATGACCAGACGATAAGTTTAGCGATAAAACTGATCGTTTTTATGGCCCCCTCTTGTGACTTGTCATCGTCTTTGTAAATCGCTTTATTGGCCACAAAATTAATCAAAATCTGAACCGCTACCGCCAGCTGATAAAAAACCATAATAATTAATAAGGAATTGACTGCCTTCCTGGCAATAGCATTTACGGAAATAAAGTATAAAGCGACATATAAACTCAAAAAAAGGTAAAAAGGCGGCTTCACTTTTTCAACAATTTTTATAATCATGTCATCAATATCGGTCTTAGTTTTTTCGGCTAATTTTTTGAGACGATGCAGGGCCACTGCCTGAAAAATCTTAAAAAGAGCCAAAAGGGCAAAAAATACCCCTAGGCAGATTAAGTATTGCCTAATTGTGTTGCCGAAATAAATATTCTCTAAAAAAGTATAATCCATAAAAGTATTATATCATTATTTATAAAAAATACAAAAAAATGGGGTACCGCCAGGCAGTACCCCTTGTTCACAAATAAATCTTGAGGCAAGTCCTTCTATCAAGCACTGGTGCCACCAGTCATCTTGTTAGGTCAGCCAGACCTATCGAAAGACGGCTTTTCCCCTCCTATCACCCAAATGGGCAACATCGCCTCGATTGATTGCCCGCGCTTAGCGCAGGACGGATTTATAAGGAACTAAATTAGAATATCATACTTATATTTTGTGTCAAGTAATTTTAAATTATTTAAAATGCCAAATTTGATCTCCTTCTTTGGTATCTCTTATTTCAATTCCTTTTTCCCCTAACTTTGTTCTTAGAACATCGGCTGTTTGATAATCCTGATTTTTTCTCGCTTCTTTTCTTTTGGCCAGTATTTCCTTTTCTTCTGGTTTTAACTTTCGGTCTTTTCTTGCCAGCCCAAAGAATATAAAACCCCAGATTAAATCTATTTTTGTTAAGAATTCAATTATTTTTATGCCGTTTAGTTCCGATATATTTTCCTGGTCCGCCTCCTTGTTAATTCGGCGAATAAAGTTGAATAAGACGGCCATCGCTCTTGGCGTATTTAAATCATCATCCAAGTACTGAATAAATTTACTTTTAGTTTTTTCTATCTCTTTTTTTACATCAAACCTGGCCGCCTTAGAATCTATTTTATTTAAACGTTTAACAAATTCATCAATTGTTTTCAAAGAATTTTTTGCGGCCGTCATTGATTTTTTGGAATAAACCAGTGGCGTGCGATAATGGTTGGTAAGTACTAAAAATCTGAAGTCGCGGGGAGTAAAACCTTGGTTAATCAATTCTTCAAGCGTTAAAACATTACCCAAGCTTTTAGACATTTTATCTTTGTCCATACGAAGGTAGGAACGATGAACCCAAAAACGGACAAATGGTTTGCCGGTAGCTGATTCGGACTGGGCAATCTCATTTGAATGATGGGGAAATTTTAGATCAATTGCTCCGGTATGGATATCTATAGTCGGACCCAAAAGAGAAGTACTCATGGCTGAACATTCAATGTGCCAGCCGGGCCGGCCTTTGCCCAAATCAGTTTCCCAAAATACATCACCATCTTCCGGGCTCCAGGCCTTCCACAAAGCAAAATCGCAAGCGCGTTTTTTATCGTAATTATCACTAGAAACTCGGGCTCCTTTTTTCAATCTTTGCCTATTCAGTTGAACAAGTTGGCCGTATTTTTTAAATTTTTTTATATTAAAATAAATTGATTTATCATCACCTTCATAGGCATACCCTTTTTCCAGCATTATTTGTATCATTTCAACAATTTTAGGGATATACTCAGTTGCTTTGGGATAATGATTAGCCGGTTCAATATTTAAGGCTTTTAAATCCTTAAAAAAATCCTCAATAAAAGGCTTGGTATAGGTTTCTAAATTTACACCGCACTTTATGGAACCATTTATAGTCTTATCATCTACATCGGTTAAATTCATAACCTGCTTTACTTCCAGTCCTTTCCATTTCAGATAACGTTTAAGAAGATCAGACGTCAAAAAAGAGGAGAGATTGCCAATATGGGGCTTCCCGTATACCGTCGGACCGCAGGAATACATCGTAACCGCATTTTTATTTAAAGGTTTAAAATCCTGTTTCTTGCGGGTTAATGAATTATATAATTTGAACATAATATTTATTTGGTAACATCAATTTGTTATTTTATCATTTTAAAAACTTAGCCATTCGCCCTCGCCTGAAGTAATTTTAGCGGGTAAAGTACCCTTAAAGTAAGAATGCCCGTCATAATATTCCAAGGTCTCAATATTAAGGCCCGGGATTTGATTTAGTCTTTGGTTTACTTTTTCTTCCATCCATTCTTCCGCTTTTTCTAAATAACCCTTCGGCACGGGGATAAAACCAATTTTACCGGCGGTCAATGTAAGGTTAACACTTTTAGGTCCGGTTAAGTCAACTTGCACACTGGTATAAATAGGCATTTTAACCGGTTTTTCCGGCAAAGCGGTAAGTTCGAATCCTCCTTCAATTAATTTAACTTGTAGGGAACGCACGGGGCTCTCTTCCGGAAAAGAAAGTTGAATAAAAGAGGTGATTTCTTCTGAAGTAGGGTAAACTTCCGCAGAGACTGTTCCGTTAAAGTTTCGGTTACCAAAAGGGAGAATATTCTCACCTAAGTCAATATTAAAACCGATTTTTTCTATTAAATCACTTCTTGCTTCTTCAGAAACTACTATACCCAATTCCTGGGCTTTGCTGGTCCCGAATAAATGAGACAACCCTGGTACCTTAAAAAAGCCTGTTATTCCCAGGAATACCAATGGAATAGTGGTAATCAAGAGCAAAATTACAAGTAGAATAATTTTCTTTAATCTTTTATTTTTCGGTTTTTTTTCTTCAGGCGCTGCCGGAGCTGGTTGGCTTACTCGCATTTATTTTTCCAAAAATTTTATTAATGTAGTTGACTACATCTTTCGGATGATTTTCAATTTTAATTAAGTGGCCGGCCGCTCCCAAAGTGGCTGATTTTGTAATTGAATCTTTGTCATTTAAATTAGTCAGCATAATAATAGGGATGTTTTTGGTTTTTTCCTCCATCTTGGCAAATTCCAAGATATCAAAACCATTAATTTTCGGTAAAATAATATCCAGCAGAACCAAATCAGGCATTTCTTTTTTAATCATCTCCAGGCCTTTTTCACCCTCCTCGGCCGTTAATACTTCATAACCGGCCTCGGAAACCGTTTTTTGCAGCGCATATAGCACTGTTGGCTCATCTTCAATGATAAGCACTTTTTTATTTTTAGTCATTATTTATTATTTCCCTTATTTTTTTAATAAAATCGTCAAGATTAAATTTCGTCTTCACTAAATAGTCTTTTGCCCCAAGTTTTAAACCTTTTTCAATATCCTTTTTATCACTTAAATTTGAGGTTATTACGACTGGAATTTCAGCTAAACTTTTGTCATTTTTTATATTTTTCAAAAAATCAAACCCATTCATTTTTGGAAGGAGGATATCAAGAACAATGATATCAGGCTTGCTTTTATTAAGAATTTCCCTTGCTTGTTCGGCAGAATCAGCCGTCCAAACTTCAAACCCATCTACTGTTAGACGAGCTTTCAGGGCATACAATAAAGCGGCCTCATCTTCTATCACTAATATTTTTTTTCTTTCCATAATATGTTTATTATTAATTAATTATTTATCGGTAAATTAAAATAAATTGTTGTTCCTTTTCCTTCTTTTGAAGCTACTCCAATTTTTCCTCCATGCGCTTCAACCACTCCTTTAACAATAACCAAGCCCAAACCGGTTGATTTTTGCCGACTGTCTGATTCAACACCCATTTGCTCAAATTTATTGAATAATTTAGAAAGATCGTCAAGTGAAATCCCAAAACCGTTATCGGTAACCGCCAAAACAAGTGAGCGTTCATAATTATCAAGTTTATTATCCCCACCCTTAAGATGCCAGTTAACCCCGATTTTTTGGGCTTCTTCATCCAAGTTTTGGCCTTTTTTATGAATAAATGCCTCTACTTCTATTTTACCGCCTTCCCGGGTAAATTTCAATGAGTTGGAAATTAAATTCTCAACCACCTGCCTCATCTTTTTTTGGTCAAAAGAAAATTCCGGTATATCTTTATTATATATAAATTTAATATCAATTTTTTTATTTAAAGCAAGAGGAGAAAAATATTTTATTACATCGTTAACAAGTTTTATAATATTATTAGTTTTTTTCTCGCACTTAAACATACCCGCTTCTATTTTAGCCACGTCCAGGAGGTCATTTACGATAGCTAGCATTCTTTTTGAACTTCCGCTTATTAAATTAATCGGTTCATCAATATCAGTTTTTATATTATTTGTTAAATTGCTTTTGACCAACTCGGAAACCATTCTAATTCCGTTAAGGGGAGACCTAAGATCATGAATCATCATATTCATAAATTCTTCTTTTATTTTTTCTGCTTTTTTTAGCTTGGCTAAGGCTTCTTTTAACTGATAATTGCTATTTTGGAGGATTCTTTTGGTCTGGGCAACTTTACTGGTACCATTATGAACAAAATAAGCAATAACAAGCATCACCACCGCCATAAAAACGGTTAATAGAAAAACAATTTCTTCAGAATAATAATTACGGGCAATTACAAAAGTGGTTATTATCAGCATTATGGTAATAAAGCCGGCAAAAAGAAAAAGAGTAGAGGGGCACTCAAAAAAACCAAGTTTTAATTCTTTACATTCTTTAAAGGCTGAAAATTTCATTTTTATATGATATTAAGCCGTAAACGGCGCTTAAAATAAGGAAATAGAAGGTAATTTGGTAAAATATTCTTTTGTATTTGCCTTCAGCTTTTATTATAGCATAACTATCCTTTTCCCACTTCTTTTTATCAATAAATTTAATAATAAAAATCACTAGATAGACCAAACAAACACCAATAGCACTTTTTAACGAAAATAGATAATCTTTTTTTCCTTCGAAAACAGGATGTAGTAGAAAACAAACCAATAAAAAAGAAATGGAAAATATAAAAGCAAAAAAAAGAACTTTATTTAAAAACTTACCAATCATATTATATTTTAACGACCTGGCCTGGTTTTAAGGTATGGAATTTTTTAGGGTTGTTTTCCCTTTTTCCTCTTTCCTGTCCGTCATTACTTTTTCTACGCTGGAAAGAAACTGGTTCTTTTGCTAAGGCATCTTTCAGAGAAATAATTTCATTACTACTAGCTTCTTTTTGGACGGGAACTAATTTTTCCTTCCTAAAATCAATTTTGGGGCGGGTATTTCTTTCTCTACCGGAAAAAGCATTCCTTGCGTTCTGTCGCCTTTCAGAAGCAATATTTTCCTGAGTGGCATTTTCTTTAAAAATATCAGACATTCCGGCCCACCGGACAATTTTATCTTCAACAATTTCCCGAGGATTGGAATATCTTTCCCGGGAAGAATTAATAATTTTTTCACGATTACCATCTTCACCAATTACCGGAGGAAGAGTAGAAGCAGAAAAAGGATCAGAAGATACCCCATCAATCATCAACTTGAGGTAAACATCAAATTTAGTCAGATTAACCAGGTCGGTTTCAGAAAATATTGGTTCAAATTCTTTAAGTAAAAACTCGGCATCAGCGGCCCCAACCCTAAAGACAACTAGAGTGCCGACATTGCCAAAAACAGCCGCTCTTACCGTTTCATCCAGTTGTTCAATATATTGGTGAGCGATAGTTAAATTTAGGCGGTATTTTCTGGCTTCCGAAAGAATAGTGGCAAAACTTTCCGTGGCAAAATTTTGAAATTCGTCAACATAGAGATAAAAATCTTTTCTTTTTTCTTCAATCGTATCTATCCGGCTCATCGCGGCCAGCTGAATTTTGGTCACCATCATCGCTCCGAGAAGTGAAGAATTATCTTCACCAACCCGGCCTTTCGCCAGATTCAGTAGCAATATTTTACCTTCATCCATAATTTCCCGAAGATCAATTGTGCTTTTTGGCTGACCGACAATATTTCTAATCACTGAACTGGAAAGAAACTGGCCGACTTTATTCTGAATAGGTGAAATAGCCTCCGTTCTAAACTGGTTTGAATAAGCGGAATATTCATCAATCCAAAAGGCTTTGACAATTGGATCAGTAATTTTATCGACTACTTTTTTGCGGTAATTTTTATCAATCAGAAGGCGGGTTACCCCCAAAAGAGTGCTTCCGGGATATTCCAATAAAGCCAAAATTGTATTTCTTAAAACATACTCCAGTCTTGGTCCCCACGAATCAATCCAGATTTTTTTAAATACGGCAATCAGACCGGAGGTAACTAAATGATGGTGAGTGGGATCAACCGCTTCCAAAACATTAAAGGCAATCGGATAATCCAGGTCTGACGGATTAAAATAAACCACATCATTAACCCGGTAAGAAGGAATAAAATTGATAACCCGTTCCACTAAATCGCCCAAAGGGTCAATCAGGGCCACCCCAAAACCTTTGCGAATATCGTCTATCACCATATTTTCAATGGCGGTTGATTTGCCCATACCGGTTTTACCGATTAGATAAACATGCCTTCTTCGATCATCCGTTTTTATCCCGAATTTTCTTTTAATATTCCGAAAATTGGTCGTGGCAAAAGGAGTAACATTTTCTGGATTTTGTTTTTTATTTTGCATAGATAATTTTTAAGTAAAGGGAAGATTACCCGGAGCAACCGGGGCTTCTGGTTCATTTTGTGGCTGGATTTTTTCCGTCCGATTTACCGGAGGTCTGGGCGTAAAAGCGGATTCAGTGGGTAGAGCAATCGGGGGTTCGCCTTTTCTCGCTTCCGTCTTTTTAACCAGAGGCGCTTTAACCGTGGAAATAGGAAAGTGAAACAAGCTGGCTAGCTCTTCTATATTTAAAACAAAGAAATTTCTGCCTCTCACCCCGCTCCGGTATTTATAGCCCCACATTATCCGTCTTTTTCGGTTATTCCGGCGCCACTCATTTATCGATTCAATCGGTGGATAAGTTACTTTTGTTTTAGTCTTTTTATCCCGCCTTAATCCGTTTAAATCAAGAGTGTTATACTGCTTAATCGCCCCTAAAACAGCCGGAATAATCCTGCCCTGATTATATATTTCTTTCCTGGCTAAATAAACAAGTCTTATTTTAGTTTTAAAAGCAATCTTTGATATTTTAATTCCAATCGCCTCAATAACCGATTTTTCAGAGGGAGTAAGATGTTGCATCATAGTCGGCCATTTAAAAACATCGCTATTACCACTTTCGCCGGCAAAATCAGAAGGAGGAATCAAAGAAGCGGTAAAAGATTCCGAAACACCATGAGCCACATTCTTGGGCAGCCACATCAAATCTTTGCCATTTTTAGAGTCTTTCGCTCCGATTAATTTCTGTATTAATTTCATTCCTTTTTCGCGCCAAGAATTGTCAACGGGAGGGGCAATGATAAACTGAAGCCAAAATTCTTCCCCTTCTTTTAAGCGACTCATGATTTCAAGAACTGAGGCCATGGGGTCCTTAAAAACCTCTCTAGAGGCTGGATCCTCGAAAGCAAAATATGTTTTTAGCGGATAAACTTCATCTCGGTTTAATTTTAATTCAGCCCCCCAAATATCGTAAGTGTCGTTGGGAAATTCTACCTTATATTTTTTGGTATAATCTTCAACCTCTGTAATCTCGGCGTCAGGATATTGGGCGTAGATAGCCGCTTCAACCAGATCCCTAAACTGGACCGGAGTATGTATTAAATATTGGATATAACCGCCCACGCTTATTAATTCCAGGCCAAAAGCCTGTTGATTATATCCTTTCACCCAACGATCAATTTTACTGCCTCTTTTTTGTGCTCCATGAAGATGAGCAAAAATATTCTCAACCGCTTTAGGGGTCTGTTCGTTTTCTTTAGGCACATCAATAGCCAGTATTACATATTTAATTTTTGAATTATAAAGATTCTTGCGCCACGTTATCCAAACCCACCACAAACCAATTAAAATAGCCACAAGAATAGCTATCCATCCGCCATTTACAAAGATATACCACATGAGCTGGATTGGGGCAAAGTATGAACCTCCATCAACCGGAGTTGTAAAGTCTATTATTATATCCATTTTAATTATTGGCTATTATCAACTAAATAATATCCCCCGTCCTGATTCTTTTTAAATTTGTCTTTGTCGGTTAGGGCAAGAAGTATAGTATTTTTTTTAACCATTCTTTTTTTCAAAACTTCATCAATAATTTTCTGTCTGCTAGGAGAGTTTTCAGAATTTTTTATAACTTCAATAATAACATCCGCTACCACACCCGATTTATAACCCCATTCTTTTAAGGCATAGATTCCCCGGCCGACCAATACATATTCATTATTTAAAATTAATTCGTTATGAACAGTGGGCGGATAGGCCTTCTTTTTGTCGAAGCCGGCCTTATTTATCATTTCAGCAATTTTGGTAAAGTGAAGGGGCTCCCCATGTTTTTTTATGACCAGGAAAATCTTATCGTTTATTCTTTTTGGATTTATACTCCCCCAAGAACTTAAGCCAAAATCACCAAATGGATTTATAGAAATTTTTTCACTTATTCTTAGATAAGAATTTATTACATCGTCGGTAAAAAAATCTTCTTCATTTTTGAAAAAATCTGTTTTCTTAAAATTATTAATTATTTCCTCCTGGCTAATGGGTTTACTTTTTTCATTAAGAATATTAAAAAATAATTCAACTGATTTTATTAAAAGGTCATTTCTATGGGATTTCAACTCCCAAGATTCTCTTAAATTATCACCGGCTTGTTTTTTAAATTTATTGTTCAATAATCTTGACATAATAAAATTAACCGCGTTTTCGTTGGAGTCCGAATGACTGGTAAAAGTCAGCAATTTTGAAAAAAAGAAATCGGATTCCATAATGCCACCATGCTGATGAAGAATATTTGTAATAATACTATCCACTTTTTGGATAAGATTTAAAAATTCTTTTGATTTCTTAATTTTTTGCAAAGCGGAATTTTCAATCTGCCTGATTCTTTCACGGGTAACATTATAAGCCCTGCCAATTTGCTCCAAAGTTTCTTCTTTTCTTTCGTTTAATCCATACCGCCTTCTTAAAATATCTTCTTCTTTATCCGTTACCAATTTCAAAAGAGAAGCAACTGTTTCCATGGGGCTAAAGTGGCTAATATCCGACTCTTGCTTAGAAGTCATTATTTTGTCCAATATTGAATTTTGTTCATCCATATGAATGTTTTTATTGCTTAATAAAAAATCCTTGGTATATGGTTTAGGCCATTATTCCAAACATTTCATAACTTTAGTATAGCATACTTTGGATAACTTGTCAAGATATTTACTAGAAAATAAAAATTGCCATTTGGCAAGTTTTATAATTTATTGTTTAATATGTTTTTACTTACGGTGGTACCAAACTGACAATAATGGTGAAGCGATAAAAATAGAAGAATATGTCCCGATCATCACCCCGATAATCAGGGCCAGAACAAAAAATCTGATGCTTTCGCCCCCAAATAGAAGAAGAGAGAGTAAAACCAGTAAAGTGGTAATGGATGTATTTAATGATCTTACAATGGTCTGGTTGATACTGGTATTTAATATCTCATCAAAGGAATCACTTTCCCTTTTAGCTATCCCCTCTCTAACCCGGTCAAACACGACAATTGTATCATGGACCGAAAAGCCAAGAATGGTAAGAAGAGCGGTCACGAAATAGATATCTATTTCTATGCCAAGAAAGTAACCAAGAATAGCAAAAACGCCAAGAGTAATTAAAATATCGTGAAGAAGGGCAATAATCGCATTAAGGCCAAAAAACCAACTTGAAATTTTTGGGAAGGATATTTTTCTAAAAGCCCATGATATATAAAGAATTATAGCCGCTAAAACTAATCCGATAGCGATAAAAGCTTTTTGTTTTAATTCCTGCCCGATAGTGGGACCGATTGAATCAAAATTCTTCTCTTCAATTTCACCAAAATGTTCACTAATTAAAGCAATAATTGATTTTCTTTCTTCGTTGCCTATATTTTTCATTCTTAAAACTATATCTTTGTCCCCCGCCTGTTGTATCTTTAATCCTTCCAAATCAAGAGAATTAAGTTTTTCAGTTATAAGATATGTTTCCGGGCGTTCATCTAAAAAGTTGATTTGCATAAAGGTTCCGCCGGTAAAATCAAT
>CBDUSL010000019.1:0-12603 GCA_965370265.1 uncultured bacterium
ATGTTCTTTTTCTTTCGTTTTTTTTATAAACAAGTATGAAATAAAGTAAGTAGCAAAGAAAATAGGGCTCATAATTGCCAGGAAGGGGATGATAAAGTCAGTCCCGGTAATGAATAATCCGGTGATTAATAAGGCGGTGGTTTCGGCCGCTAATAAGATTAAAGTAGGGATAAGGCCAAAGTCTCTTAGAATAACCAAAGCAAAAAGGGCGAGAAAAACGAAATCCCCGCTGCCTAAGGAGACTGTGCCGACAATAGCGGCCGGAAAAAAGAAAACTTTTGAGGCTTCTTTAACCGGGACCAGTACCCCCGGATAAAAATTTCTGGTCGCATATATGTCATAACCGGTCCAGATAACCCCAAAGACAAACATTAACCAGGTTTTTAAATAACCCAGCCGGATTAAAAGAGTGGAGGCGCCCAGAGTGGCCAAGACAATAATGATATTGCGAAAGTTAAAGCTGGGAAAATTTATATAAAGAAAAAATATTCCGCTGGTGACGGTGAAAGAAAAAATAACCACCAAAAGGTTTGATTTTACAAACCGGATAAAAAAGAGCAGGAATGACTCAAAGACCAAAAGGGCAAAAAGAAGGGTAAATATGTAAGTGGTTCTTTGAAAACCGGTAGTGCGGGAAAAAATATACCAAAAAGCGAGAATAATAACAATCCAGGAAAAAATTCCGGCCCAACTTATTTTATTGGGAAGGCGTAAATTAAGAGTTTCTTTACTCGGGACAATTTTATAATACACGACGGCGATAATACCGGCGCCGATAAAAAGTAAACTAAGAGGCAGAAAATCCATATTTGTTTTTTGTGTTATTTTACGTTATTATTATAGCATATGAAGAATAAAAAAACCCATATCATCTCCTTAGGCGGTTCAATAATTGCGCCGGATAAGATAAACGTAAACTACATAAAAAAAATTAGAAAGTTAATTTTATCTTTTGTAAAAAAAGGCCATCGCTTTGTTTTAGTAACCGGTGGAGGAAATACGGGCCGTCTTTATAATGAAGCGGCCAGGAAAATAACCAAAATTAATGATAAAGACCTGGATTGGATAGGAATTGCGGCCACAAGAATGAATGCGGAATTAATCCGGGCGATTTTTTCTGATTTGGCTTATGAAAAAGTAATTTATAATCCAACCAAGAAAATTAAAACTAATAAAAAAATTATTGTTGGGGCCGGCTATATACCCGGTTGCTCTTCGGACAAGGACACGGTTTTATTGGCTAAGCAGTTTAAGGCCAAAGAAGTTATAAATCTTTTCGACCTTGATTATGTTTATGACAGGGATCCGAAAAAATATAAAAAAGCCAAACCTCTTAAAGAAATTTCCTGGAAGGATTATATGAAGATAGTTGGCACAAAATGGTCGCCTCGTCTTTCTACCCCTTTTGATCCGGAGGCTTCCAAACTGGCCAAGAAGCTGGGCATTAAAGTTGTCGTTATTAAAGGAACCAATTTAAATAATCTAAAAAAATATTTATCCGGCCAGAAATTTAAAGGAACAGTTATCAAATAAAAAACCCCTCAAGCGAAAATGAGGGGTCGTTTTTTAGTAAGGAAGGTGCTTGAACCTGATAACCAGGAGAAGAATAATGGGGATTATGACCAAGGTCAGGTAAAAGGCCGTTAACTGGTGCCTTTCTTTTTTTGAAATAGCGCGCGGGCTCTTGCTCGCTCTTCTTTTTGAACTTACCGCCGCATAAAGCAAGCCGGTAATATAAATTAGAAGAACGTATAGGAATACGGGATACAGCTGGAGATAAGCGACTAAAAAAAGAAATGAAAGACAGCTAATCATCATAAGGGCCCGGCCCATATCATGTCTTTTTGGTGTGGAGTCAAAAAGCAGCTTGGCAAACCGTCCTCCGTCCAATTCCCACAAAGGGATTAGGCTGGAAATCATAAAAAGGCAGTTGATGAGGACGATTTGGACAAAGTGATGATAATCCAAAATTTTAGCTACCGAGAAGATTAAAGCAATGAAAATAAATAATAGGTTAGCCATTGCCCCCGAAAGCTGTATCCTGGCCAGGTGAGCCCAGTTTTCCCTTTTTTTCCGGTACTCATGTTTTTCTATGGGATGAATTGCTTCGCCCAGCATAAAAAAAGTGAGCTTGGTTTCTATCCCATAGAGACGGTAAGCGATCATGTGGCCAAAAAGGTCAACAAGAAGAGTGCCCAGAAAAATACTGGCTGTTAGAGCGGGTACCCGTACCAAAAGCATTAAAAGGGGGGTGTTTGTAATAATCAGGTAAGCGGCTAACCAAATAAGGGCTGAAGTTGCTAAAGAAACCAAGTATCCGGTTTTTCTAGTCATTCTAGACCTTTCTTTTTAAGGGGCATTATTGCCTTGAACCGCTTAAATTATCATAAAAATAAATGCCTGTCAATTTTTCCTTGACACATTAAATATGTCTGCTATAATGTGGATAAATCCGATAAATTTGTAACCATAGACCGTAGGTGTCCCCCGAAGGGAGATTTAATTTCCTACCAAGGTACACAAACTTAAGGGTAACCCCCGGTTTGTCGTGTAAAAATAGGTCTGTGGTCGCACAGCCTTATTTTTATTAATAAAAATATGCCAAAAACAAGAAAGCAAAAAGAAGAAGATTTAAAGCGCTTAACCATGAGTTTAACCGGAATGAAAGCGATGGTTTTTGTTAATTATGACGGAGTAGCGGTTAATGACATAAATAAACTTAGAAAAAACTTACGTGAAAACGAGATTGATTATTATATTGCTAAAAAGACCCTTTTAAAAAAAGCTCTTAAAGAGGCAAAAATAGAAATGGATGTTGATGCTTTGGAAGGGGGATTGGGGCTTGCTTTTGGCCGGGAAGATGAAGTAATGCCGGCTAAGCTTTTACACGAATTTTCCAAAGAGAATAAAAACCTTAAACTGATTGGCGGTATTTTTGAAAGTAGGTTTATTGACCAGGAAAGAGTGTTGGAACTGGCCAAATTACCCTCCAAGAACGAACTTATCTTTAAAACAGTTTATCTTATTAAGTCTCCGATTACCGGTTTTGTTAACGCGCTTAAAGGCAACTTAAATAATTTAGTTTACGTTTTAAAAGCAATCCAAGAAAAAAATAATTAATTATAAAATAATAAATAAGGAAAAATAATTATGACTGACAAAGAATCCACCTCCGCTGAAACTACGGCGGATAAAAAAGAAGAAAAAAAAGATGTAGAAGTTCCGGCTAAATTTAAGGATTTAATAGAACAAATTGAAAAACTATCAGTTCTTGACTTGGCTGAATTGGTAAAAGTTCTTGAAGAAAAATTCGATGTATCGGCCGCTGCCCCGGTGGCCATGGCTGCTGCTCCTGGCGCTGGTGCCGGTGAAGCTTCCGCCGCTGAAGAAAAGAGTGAATTTGACGTCGAGTTGACCGAAACCGGATCAAACAAAATTGGCGTTATTAAGGTAATCCGGGCCGCAACTGAAAAAGGTCTTAAAGAAGCCAAGGACATGGCTGACAAAGCCCCTCAGATAATCAAAGAAGCAGTTCCCAAGGAAGAAGCGCAAGAGTTGAAGAAACAGCTTGAAGAAGCCGTCGGAAAAGTTAATTTAAAGTAAAAAGTATTATACAAAAAAGCGCTTCGTTTAAAGAGGTGCTTTTTTTAATTATTCATAATTAATGAGAAGCTTGGATTCTAAATCCAAGCTTAATATATCGGACGGATTAAGAATCCGTCCTTCTCTGTTTGTTTATTTTTTTAGAGAATAATAGTTATTTCAAAAAGGTTTGAACCAGCCAGGATAAAGGCTTTTTCCGCTCCTTTGTCTATGGCAAAATCTTTTAAGTCATTAAATTTGTCAGAATAATACTGGTTTTTGAGGTTGCCCTTCTTATCAAACTGAACAAGCCTTTTATTCTGGTTATCTAAGACCCAGAGATAATCGCTACTTTCTTCAGTCCATACTTTTTGGGCCGAAACCATGGTCGGATCAATTTCATCCAAAGAGAAATCTTGTTCATAACCCTGAAAAAGCTCAAGCAACTGCCCGTTGCCCCTTAATAAATAAATAGAGCCGTCAACGACAAGAGATGTTCCGTTTTGGACATTAAGATTAGGGTCACTTATCCATTCGGTTGAAGGGCCGAATCCGACGGCTCCCCTTTGGTGGCGAAAGATTTGGTTATTCTGAACATCAAGATAGTAAAAACGGGAGCGATAAACAGTCATGTCACTTATATTAATATTGTCGCGGGCGAATTCTATGGACAGCGGAGTAAGCACCCCGTTATTTAAATCAAGTTCTATAATTCCTTTTTTATCGTGATAAAGCAGGGCCGTGGTATTTGTTTCCTTGGTCATCAGTTTAAACTGACCAATGTCTGTGAGATTGTTTTTTATTTCGGTTACTTCGTTATTGGTCAGATCAATTTCGTAAATATTATTATTGGCGTTATAAAGATAAGCAAAGTCAGATGACTGGATTACTGCCTGGGGAGGGGAGTAGCCTTCAAGGGAGGAAAAATCTTTTTTTAAGACAGGATTTTCAATATTTACTACATGTCTGGTTTTTTCGTGCTGTTCGCTAATTCCCACCTCAAGTCCGGAAACAACGGCCTTGTCATCCTTTGAGCGATTTGGCAGTTCGGCCAGGAGATCCCGGGCCTGGTTCAAAAGCTGTTTAGCCCCTCTCTCGTCTTCATAGGAAAGAGCCGCTCCGGCTTCAAAAGTTAAATCTTTGATTTCCTCAATAATTTCCTGCTTTCTTTCTTCGGTCAACATGTTTTCTCTTCGCCAGCCTATCCAGACTACACTAGTCGTGAATATAAAAAGAAGGACGGCAGCGATAATAAGAGTTTGCCTGGCTTTCTTGGACATTCTTCGGAAGCGAAAAATACCGCCGTGAATTTTCTCTTCGGTTTTATGGGGAAAATCTTTGAACTTATTTTTAATATTCGGACGTTTTTTAAAAAGGTTAAAAATAAATAAAACAATTGAAGCAAGGCCGGCCAATAAAACACTGATCGCTTTTCCTATCGATATAAATATTATTTTTAGAGTACCGGACTTCCCTTGTTTTCGGGGAGTGTAGTAGGGAGCCTCGGGTAGAGTTCTTTTGGGTTCTTTTTTTAGAACTTTAGTTTTTATCAGATTATTTAATGAACTAAAGCCATTTTTCAATACTTTGGTAAAATTAGGCACTACTGAAGGAGCCAAATATTCAGAGGTTCGCTTTTCCTGATTAATAAGCTCTTCCATCGATGTTTCCGGGGGAGGGGAGGATTGGGGACGTATTTGAGCCGATTCTTTATACTGTCTTTGTTCCGGCAAAATCTCTTCCTGCGGGATAAGCTTGGTGATAATGGCCGCAAAAGCAGTATTAGGGTGGGCTTCAAGGAGAATTTTTTCCAGTTCTTTTACCGAATCAGAAGGGAGGGAGTTCGAAATTGTTCTTCTTAGTTTTTCCTGGGAGAAGTAGTCAAGAATGGAAGTGGTACAGAAAAGAATTTGGTCGTCTGGATTTACATTACCTTCCACAATATTGGAAAATATTTTTAAAGGATTTATTTTTTGCTGGTGGGAGGAATCTTGTTCAAGAATATCAACAATTTTATTGGCATGAATCAAAAAAGCATGGATGCGTCCAAGGTGGGAGATATAAACTTCCGTGCCCTTTATGACAGAGATGATAATATTAAAATGGTCCAGCCAACTGGTGACTCCTTCTGAAATAAGATGATGTAAGCTTTGATTGACTTTACTAAGAGCGTTTTCGAAAGCAGTTTCTACGTTCGTTTCATCGGAATAATAATAATTGTTTTTTATCTCTTCCTGAATAATATTAATTATTTCGTGGTTGATTTTTTCACCCGTATCTATTTCACAAATTATAAAAAGCTTACCCAAACTTTTTTCTTCCAAAGGGGTGGGCCGAGAGATAAAAATGTGAGTTGTACTTCTGGCTTTATCAGGGTCGTAGATAAGCAGTTTGTCCACTTCTGATTCTATTTTTGGCATAAATTGGAGATTTACTTGCTCATTTATTTCAAATCTATTATACTATATATACAATAATTTGATAAGTGAGAAGAAAATATGCTTGTACAATTATTTAGTTCAAGATCGAGAGTGAAAATTTTGAGGCTTTTACTGATGAATGAAGAGAAGTCTTATTTTATTCGTGAGATGTCCCGCAAGATAAAAGAGCATATTAACTCCGTAAGAAGAGAATTAAAGAATCTTGAGAAGATCGGTTTGGTTAAATCTTTTGGCCAGGGCCAGAAAAAATATTATCAGGTCGAAGTGAACCACATTATTTATCCGGAACTGAAGTCCTTGGTTTTTAAAGCTCAGGTTTTTATGGAAAAAAGTTTTTTGAAGAATCTTGAAAAATCCGGAAAAATTAAACTGCTTATATTGACCGGTTTTTTTTCCGGAGTTGATAATTCCGCGACCGACATATTTATTGTTGGCACCGTTAACCGGAAAAAACTAGAAACCCTGATCAGAAGCTTCCAGAGAAAGATGGATCACCAGCTTCATTACACGGTTATGAGTAAAAAAGAATTTGATTACCGTAATAATCTCACTGATCGTTTCCTTTTTCATATCCTGGAGAATAAAAAGATTGTCTTGATCGATAAAATTAATGGCAGCCAATTCTAAAAAAGACAATTTTATATTAATCGCCCACAACATTCGCTCACTTTATAATGTGGGCTCTCTTTTTAGGACTTGCGACGGGGCGGGCGTTAAAAAACTCATTCTTTCCGGATATACCGGCTATCCTCCTCGGCAAAAAATCAGCAAGGTGGCTCTTGGGGCCGAGGAATCGGTTCCCTTTGAAAGAGTTAAAAATATAGGGCCATACATTAAAAAGCTGAAAAAGCAGGGGTATCAGGTTTTAGGACTGGAAACCGGAAAAGACGGCCAAAATATTTTTCAATACAAACCTAAATTCCCTTTAGCCTTAATAATAGGTAATGAAAAGAGGGGATTATCAAAAGCAGTTTTGAAATTAACCCATAAACAAATATTTATTCCCATGTATGGCAAAAAGATGTCTTTAAACGTAGCCGTGGCGGCGGGAGTAGGGATATATGAGATATTAAGAAATTAAGATATTGAGATATTAAGATGGATAAAAAAGTAACCATTAAAAATAGAAAAGGTTTAAAGCTGGTCATTCTACCGGAAATTAATCCGAAGCAAAGGGGGCTGGCTTTTGTAATGCATGGCCAGGGAGGCTTTATGGAACAAAAGCATATTCAACTTATGGCCGATGCTTTTAAAAAGTATGATTATTCCGTGGTAAGATTTGATACAACTTGTGCTCTTGGAGAAAGCGGAGGAGATGTGAGTGATGTTTCAATAACTCAATCTTATGCCGACCTTGAAGATGTAATTTCTTGGGCGGAAAATCAAGAATGGTATGAAGAGCCGTTTGCGTTGGCAGGCCATAGCCTGAGCAGTATTTGTATTGCTTTGTTTGCCGAAAAATTTCCTGATAAAGTGAAAATTATTGCTCCAATTTCAACAGTGATTTCCGGTAAATTGAGCACTGAAGCGCATCCCAGGGAAGAACTTAAAGAATGGAAGCGGAAAGGTTATAAGATTGAAATGAGCAAATCTATCCCGGGAAAAGAAAAAAGGATTAAATGGTCAAGCTTTGTTGACAGGCAAAAATATGATTTATTAATTAATGCAGATAAATTAACTATGCCCGTATTGTTAGCAGCTGGAGAGTTTGATACCAGTACTCCTGTAAAACACCAGAAATTATTACTTGATAAAATAAGTGGAAGAAAAGAATTCCATACAATTAAAGGGTCGCCCCACACTTTTCGTGATGAAAAACATTTAAAAGAACTGAAAAATATATTTGAAAATTGGCTAAAAAAGTGCGCATGAGAAAAGAATTTTTTATTAAGAAACCGCCTTCGCCAAGGCTTCGGCGGTCAGGTAATAAAGACCAGAAAATATCCTGTGTTTTATATTCAAAAAATGGAAAGATAAATAAGGATTTACCTGTGGTGATTTATTGCCATGGTTTTACCGGCTATAAAGAAGAACACTGGTATCCCAAATTTTTCTCCATGTTTCCCAAACATGGCTATCAACTTTTAAGTTTTGATATGTATGCCCACGGCCAGAGCTATGGCCACTTTATTGATATTACCATGACCAAAGTATTAGATGATTACAAAACGGTATATGACTATGTCGCAAAGAGAGGATTAAAGAGGATTGCTTTAGCGGGTCACTCGTTTGGGGGAGCAGCCAGTATCTTAATGGCCAATAAATGTAATATTCAGGGCCTAATTCTTATTTCATCGGTGACCGATAGATTTTTTCAAAAAAGGCTGCATTTTTCTGACAAAATAAAAGTAGAATTTGTGAAATACTTTGGTTTTTTACCCCAGATAAATCTTGAAAGAGGAAAAGTTTTTTTAATCGGACGTAGTTTTTTTACTGATTTTGAAAAACACAAGATTAGAAAAGAAGCAGGAGAAATAAAAAAGCCTATTTTACTGATTCATGCGGAAAAAGACCGATCAATTCCTTTAAAAGAGGGAAAAGAATTGTATAAGTCCTTTAATTTTGATATTACCGATTTTCAGATAATAAAAGGAGCCGATCATTGTTTTAAGGCGTCTAAATATCATAATCAGGTAATTACGAATTTTTTTCGCTGGACAGACCTGTATTTAAAGAAAAAAGTTGATCACGGAGTTATTGTTTATCTTAGGCGGCCGGATGGCAAGGTATTATTGCTAAAAAGAAGCAATAAAGTTGGTTTTTATCCCTTGCTATGGAGTGGCACGGGCGGTTTTTTACCACCAGGGGAAAATGCAAGAGAAAGAGCTTTTGTTGAAGTGGGGGAGGAAACCGGTTTAAAGAAAAATAAATTAAAATATGTACGAGAGACAATGTGGTTTAAATGGGAAGATAAGAATTATGACCGGGTATGGCGGATTAAATGGTTTCTTTTTGATGTTGATAAAACTAAAATTAAAAAAGACTGGGAGACTTCCGAGTATCGCTGGATTAAACCGGAGAATATTATTGAATATAAAACTTTGCCTCATCAAGAATATGGTTTAAAAAAACTAAAACTTATTTAATGTATTTAATTATTAATACCGCCAAGCAAAATGAAATCTTAACGGCTGTTTATGATGGCCACAAAGTTTTTCAAGAAAGGTTAAAAGTTGAGTTTCATGAATCAGAAAAGCTTTTACCGATGGTGGATAAAGTTTTAAAAAAATCAAAAGTAAATTTAAAAGATTTAAAAAAGATATTAGTAATAGCTGGACCGGGCTCTTTTACTTCCCTCCGAATCGGTATAGCGGTCGCTAATACTTTAGCTTTCAGTTTAAAAATACCCGTGGTTAGTTTTAAAACGGATGAATTTAAGAATGTAAAAGATTTGATCAAGAAAGCAGAGAATAAAGGAGGAGGGGAGAGAGCGATTCCTTTTTATGGCCAGGAGCCAAATATCACTAAACCAAAAAAGAAATGGTTACAATAAAAACATTTGTGGTTGGTCCTATTCAAACAAACACTTATCTAGTTTGTGATGAAAAAAATAACGCGCTGGTTATTGACCCCGGATTTCCTGATCAGGGGCTTTTGGATTTTATTGAAGAAAATAATTTAAAAGTAAAATATATTTTAATCACCCATGGCCATTTTGACCATGTTTGTTTTGCAAAAAAGCTGAAAGAGGAAACAGGGGCCATCATAGCTATGGCTGAAGGTGAGGTTGAAATGATTGAAGGTTCGTATCAATGGAGTGGCAAGAAGATGGGTTATAAGCTGGAAAGGTTTGAACCGGATGAATTTATTAAAGATGAGGATATATTAAAAGTGGGGGAGACGCGAGTGGGGGTGATTTCCACGCCCGGGCATTCGCCGGAAGGGCTTTCTTTTTACTTTAAAAAGGAAAAGATTATATTTACTGGTGATACTATGTTTGCCGGGAATGTGGGAAGAACGGATTTACCCGGTTCAAACGAAAATATTCTCTGGGAAAGCATTATTAAAAAACTTTTGACTCTGCCGGACGAAACCCGGGTCTTGCCTGGCCATGGAATGGAAACCACTATAAGACAAGAACAGAGATAAAAATATTTATATTAATATTATTGTGTTATATTATTATATTTAGTATAATAAAAATATGAATAATATTTCGAAATTACAAAAAGTTCAAGAATTACTACAAGCACGGTTTCTTTTACTTGCCGGGATAATTTTAAGTGTGGCCAGTTATCGGCTATTGATATATTTTAATGAGTACTTTTTATTATTGAGTTTAATAACAATATTACTCGCGGATTTAGTGGTTATAAGAAATAAAAATATTGATAATGCAAACAGAACAAAGTATTTTAGAATGTCGTTTATTCACTGGCCTATAAGTGGATTATTAATTATATTTTCAGTTATGATTTTTATTGATAAAAATTTGTTTTATAGTTTATCTTTTATTTTTAATTTTATGAAAATATTATTTATTGTTAGCGCTGTACTTACTTCTATTAAAAAAATAATTGTTTTGTCACGAAGTATAAATTTAAATGCAAAAGATTCTAGTTTAACCGGATAAGACTAAAGTATTACCTAGTCATAGGAAAAAAACTATAGAAAAGCGACAACGATAAAAAACAATAAGCTTGTGAAATAAACACAGGCTTTTTTTGCTTGACACATCTGTGGAAAAGTTGCTTGTTGAAAGTGGTTGACATGATACTAATTGTGGGGTAGAATGGTAAGGTAGGGTGAAAAGTGGATAAAAGTGGGGATAAGTAAACGATTCTGTGGATAAGCACGGCGAACGAACCACTCACCTTGGGGTTTTAATAAACAATTTTTTCCACATATACATATGTTTATCGGAGAGTATCAACATTCAATCGATCAAAAAGGCAGAATAGCCATTCCCAAGAAATTCCGGGCTGAATTATCAAAAGGAACAGTTGTTACCAGGGGATTGGATAATTGTCTTTTTATATATACCAAAAAAGAATGGCAGGTCTTGGCCGAGAAGCTGGCCTCTCTGCCCATATCAAAAGCAAATACCCGCGCCTTTGCCCGTTTGATGCTGGCCGGTGCGATGGAACTGGAAATAGATAAGCAGGGCCGGGCTCTTCTTCCCGATTATTTGCGTAAATATGCTTCAATAAAAAAGACGGCTGTGGTAGCTGGCCTTTATAACCGTTTGGAAGTTTGGGATAAAGCTGCCTGGGAAAAATATAAAATCGGGACGGAAAAACAATCCGGCGATATCGCAGAAGCCATGGAGGGTCTGGGCGTTTAGATTTTTTAAAATGAATTATAAACATATTCCGGTTCTGAAAAACGAAGTGATTAGCTATCTTGATCTTCGCTCTAATCAGAATGTTATTGATTTGAGTGTCGGGGGAGGGGGACATTCAAAAGAAATTTTGGAGAAAACTGTTCCCAAGGGTCAATTAATCGGTTTGGACTGGGATAATGACGCGATAGCCGAAGCGAGTAAAAGGCTGTCAAAGTATAAAAATAGAGTTCATTTATTTCAATCAAATTATAAAAAAATAACAAAAATAAAAAATGAACGGTTTGCTTTACTTACAATTAATGCTGTTCTACTCGACCTTGGTTTCTCATCAATTACACTTGAGGGGAGATCTCGCGGATTTTCTTTTAAAAATGATGGGCCATTAGATATGCGCTACGCCCCGGAAGAGGGCGGGCAAACGGCAGCCGATATTTTAAATTATTATTCCTTAACAAAATTAGAAAAAATATTCCGGGAGTACGGTGGAGAAAAATTTGCTAAAAAAATTGCGTTTGAAATCACAAATAAGCGCAAAAAACAGAAATTTTTTCATACTAAAGATCTTCTCTCTGTCGTACTCCAAGTATATAAAGATAAATTAAAATCAGATAAAGAGGTTCCTTATTTAAAATCGGGCCTTCATCCGGCAACTAAGATTTTTCAAGCCTTGAGAATAGAAGTCAATCAGGAATTGGAAAATCTAAAGCAAGTTTTACCCCAAGCTTTGAAGATATTAGAAAAAGGCGGCCGACTGGCCATTATCTCTTTTCACTCTTTGGAAGACAGGATTGTTAAGAATTTTTTCCGGGACGAAGCCAGAGATTGTCTCTGCCCGCCGGAAATTCCTGCTTGCCGCTGCGGACATGTGAAAAAATTAAAGATTATTACTAAAAAAGCAATAAGGCCGGGGAAAGAAGAGATAAAATTTAATCACAGGTCAAGAAGCGCTCTCTTGAGGGTTGCCGAAAAAATATAAAGATAAACATAAAATTCGTTTAACTACGCGGAAATAAAAACAAAAAATGACAAAATTTACACGCCTTACCCAAAACAGAAGACAATCTCGGCTTTCTAAACCGGGTATTTTTGCTAAATTTAAATTTGACAAGGAAGGACTCAGCGTGGCTATTTTTTTAGCCTTGATTATCTCCGGTTTTGCCTATCTCGCTCTGATCAACAGTGTTTCTACCCGGGGTTTTGAAATAAAAGAATTGGAAGAAAAAATCGAATTACTCAAAGACACCAACGGAAAAATGGAGATGGAAGCAGCCGAACTGCAATCAATGAATGTTATTG
>CBDUSL010000020.1:0-11618 GCA_965370265.1 uncultured bacterium
GCGGTTGCCAAAGGCTGGGTGATTGTCCGTGATGTCTGTAATATGTTTTTTATTGCCGTGCTTTTGATGATGGCTTTCGGCACGATTTTTCAATGGGAAGTTTACCGCTATAATCGCCTCTTAGGCCGCTTTATTTTAATGGCCTTTCTGATAAACTTTTCCAAGTTTATTGCCCTCTTTTTGATAGATATTTCCCAGGTATTAATGATGACTTTTGTTAATGCTTTTTCTTCTATTGCGGCCGGTAATTTTGTTAATGCTTTTGGATTACAAGAGATGTTTCAGATGTTGGATTCAGGGGCTCAGGATGTAACCTTTACCGGAGTAGTAGGGGCTTTGATGCTGGCAATTATATTATTAACCATTGCTATTATTGTTATGGTCGTATTGGCGATAGTCCTTCTTATGAGGATTATTGTTCTTTGGATTTTAATTATTCTTTCCCCTTTTGCCTTTTTGGCTCGCACATGGCCAGGGTCAGGAGAAAGGGTCTCTGCTCAATGGTGGGCTGCGTTTGGCAAATACTTAACGGTTGGTCCGATAATAGCTTTTTTTCTATGGCTTTCTCTTACTATCATGACTACTACTGGCGGGACAACTTTAGCAGAAAGCCAGCTTAATTATAACTCTAGTAATTTAGAACAGGAACAAATAGTAGGATATGAAACTGAAAGTGTTGTTGAGGGGATTGGAATTGAACAGGGAACAAAATTTTACGCCGCTATTTCAAAAATTTCTTCTTCTGACCAATTGTTAAGTTATATAATTGCCATTTCTCTTTTAGTCGGATCTTTGATGGTGGCTGATAAAATGGGGGTAATGGGGGGCCAGTTTGCCGGCCAGGTTCAGGCTAAAATAGGATCTGGGCTGGCTAAAGCGGCTAAGCTTGGAGCGGCTGGCGTAGCGTTTGGAGCAGGCGGTGCTGCCCTAATAGCAGCAAGAAAGCCTCTTTGGAAAGCTACTAAGGGAATCACAGGTTATGGAGAAAGAAAGCTTTTTTCAAAGAAAGGTGTGGGTTTGGATCCTAGAAGATTAATAAGGGGTGTTAAAGAAGATTTTGCGGAAAGAAAGCGCAATGCAGAAATATCGGGCAGTAATCTGGCAGGAGCAAGACTGCAAAGAGGGGGTTTTAAAGGTGTTGTAGGTGGTTTTCTTGGCGCCTCAAGAGACGCGTCAAAAGCTTATCTTGCTGGTCCCTTAGCCACTAAAGGTATAGGAAGAGCTTTTAGAGTGATGAGGGGTGGACCTAAAGCTATGGAAAAACTTAATGATGAAATTAAAGAGGAAGAATCGAAAGTGGAGGAAAATAAAAATAAAGCCGGGAATAGCTGGACTGGGCGGGAAAGAGATGATATGCAAAATGAAAAAGGAAAAAAAGATGGTTTTATCTCTGGTACAAATAAGTTTATTTCCGGGGCTGGGAATAGCGTAGATCTTAGCGGAATGGGTCGAGAGATGAAACTTCATTTGGGTCAGATGATTGTTGGTGAGTTAAAAACGATTGAAAAACTATTAAATACTAAAAAAGGTGAAATGAGTAGCGCCAATCCTAGAGATCGAAACAAGATACAAAGTGAAATTGATGGTTTAAGTACTCAGAAACAAAGCTTAGAATTAAAATATAAGCCGTTAAAGGATGTTGACAATAAAATAAGCCGAATAAGACAGCAGATGGCTCTGGCTCGACAGAATGGTGACGAAGTAAAAGAAAAAAAACTTGAAGGGGAGATGAATTCACATGAAGATGATTTTATCAAGACATTAGGGGCTGAAATTAACATTGATTCCGGTTGGCATTTCAAAGAAGATTGGCGAGGTAAACTCAAAGAGCAAAACGAAAAGATGCAGGCTGAAGTAAAGGATTTGGAAGTTAAGTTAGGGCAGCCTGAAGTTACGGAAGAACAAAAAAAAGAGGCCCAGGATCAGGTAAAAGAAAGCCAGGACAAGTTAAAAAATTTGAAAGAACGGCAGGTTTCCATTATCCCCCCTCAAGCCTTTCATGCCTTGCGTGAGTACCGTTTGCTTCTGAGGGAGGAAGCAAATAAATTAGACACGACTAATGATGATGAGCTTGTCTATATGCATAAAGATGCCGTTAAAAATGATGATAAAATAAGGGCAGGAGCCGTGCTTATTCAGGCGGCCCGTGCCAGACACTTAAATGAAATAGTCAATGCCTCTCAATATACTAGGGACAGAAATGTAACAGAAGAAGAAAAACAAGAAGGATGGGAATTTAAAAAAGCAGGGACAGATTTTGCTTCTGACCAGCAAGGCCTTTCAGATTTTTTTGAACAGACAATGATTGAAAAATTAGGCATGGATAAACAGGAAGCTCTTTCTCTTCAAAATGATGTATCTAATATTGTTGAAACTGCCCACCAATGGACGATGGGCCAAAGTGTGGGGGTAAAAAATGGCCAATATATATCTCGTTCCCCTCATGAACAAGGAATGCGTGCTGCTGTAGAAATGGCAAAGCAAGACCCCGAAAATATTAATCGTCGAGCTGGTCGCTTGGGATTGGGCGGGGAAAGTATTGATCCGGAAACTGGCGAGAGAGTTCATACTGTCGGCACTATGGGTTTGACCCACATATTGCATAATTGGAAGGCTATTATTAACGGCGATACTTTTGACCGTAACCGTTATAATAAAAGTGCGGCTCAGCATCTTTCAACAGATCGCAATATGAAAATTTTGCATGAATTAGGGTCTTTGTTAGATAATAAAGAAAAGAAAGAATATAAAAAATTAGATGGTAAGTTTACAGAAAGAGAAGCTTTTTTCCAATTCCTTATAGAACTTAAAAAATACGCCGTAAAAACCGCCAGTGATGTTAAGTCGGAAGCGGAGGAAATTAATGAAGTATTAAAAAAGGGTTTAAGTAATTTAGGTTAATTGATTATAAAAAATGAGAATTAAAGCTGATACAGATAAAATATTAAAACAACTGGGAAAACCGGACTTTTTAAAGTTATTGGATAAACGTCTCAGTGATATTATAACTTTCGACGAAATAGAAAACGCTTTTTGGTTTGCTCTTAATCTGGAGCAAACTTTTAAAGATCATCCAGATTTTGAAAATAATAGGCCGGAAATATATAAAAAAGTTCAACCGATGATTAAAAAAGCGAGATGGGTGGCTTTATCATTATTATCAGAGGATGAAGTGATAAAAATGTTTAAAAGTAATCTGATGGCTATGTTTGAAATACAGGACTACGATATTCATAAATATTTTGACTCACGCCTACTTATCATCTTTCCTCTTGATATAAGAGATGAGTTTAAAGATAAGGTAAGAAAAGCTATTGAGGAAAATAAAGAATTGATGACAAAAGAAAAGATAAAAATTAATAAAGAAATGAAAAATCCGACTACGGGCAATTGGATTTCGCACATGCATTCTGTGTTAGGGATTGAAGATATTCCCTTGTTTAAATTAATAGAATATTTTTTTCAAGATTCTGATATTGCAAAACTTGAGGATAACGAAAGAAGAAAAATTGAAACTATCTTAAAGTTTTACGAAAAAATAAAAATGTCTTCCCAAACTCTGGAGGGGATGGAAATTAGTATGCCCGTGGATGACGAGGGGCGTAAAGGAGAAATTGTAGGAGGATATTTCCAGCCGCTAAAGTATAATGAAAAAGAGTATAAAAAAATAAATGCCATTTATAAGAAAATTTTAGCCATAGAAAAGGGTGGGGTTATTGAAGCAGGCGGTGAGAAAGAGTTAGAGAAAGAAAGTCTTAAAAAAGAAATTAAAAAATACGGCATAAAGACCGAGGGTAAAAGTTCAATAATTAGTGAGGAACAAACTAAGCCTATAGACCAAAAGATAGAAGAAGCCTATAAAAGAAATACACCTCTTCTCAAAAAAATAAAAGAAGATGAGGTTAATATTATTTCAAAAATCAAAGAATCTCCACAAGAAATTAATTCCATGTTGATAAAAATGTTTAAAAATGAAGAAGCAGAAAAATTGTCAGCTACCTTGTTGGTTATAGCCAGACTCGGAAAAACTAAAGAAATAATGTCTGATATGTCCGTAAAAAAAATATTTATGGAAGAAGTAATACCTCTTTTAAAGAAACAAATAACCAATATTTCCGAACCGGAATTAATTGATAAATTTAAACAAAATACTAGCGATCCTATTCATGTCAAGATTCTTATAAAGTATATACTAAGCAAGATTTTTGGGGAGCGAGAAGAAGAAGCCGCTTTTGTAGCCACCCAGCTGGAAAATATATTCAGTGTTCTTGAACAACAAGAATACCTGGGATTGGCATTTTATAATATGAAAACTGATAAATTTGAATGGGCGAATGTAAAAATGTCGGATCAGGGCGATTTAGTAATGGAATAAAGATTAATATTGAAAAAATCGGAGCTTTTTTAAATCCGGTTTTATTTTATTAATTTTTAGGTTAAAATAAATTTATGAAAATAAATATCAAGAAAAAATCCGGTTATAACACTCCTACTTTGTTAAAAAAATGCGGCTATCACTTTACCGGCGTACATAGAGGGGAACAGGGTTTTGCCCGCCGAGCTGGTACTGGGCGATACCCCCAGTTTCATATTTATATTAATGAAGATTCACAAGATAAAATTGTTTTAAATCTTCATCTTGACGCCAAAAAGCCGTCATACGCAGGAAGTAAAATGCATGCGGGGGAATATGATACAGAAATAGTAAAAAAAGAAGCAGAACGGGTTAAAGAGATTTTCGCTGATTTGACATGAAAAAATATAACATTAAAAATCAAGTACATTTTGTTACTGTTGATACACATAAGAAAATGAAGATTTTTGATAATGAAAATTTATATAAAATTATTATTGATAATTTGATATTTTACAAAAAGAAATTTTCCCTTAAGTTGTTCGGCTATGTTATAATGCAAAATCATATTCATTTATTAATTCAATTAAGTGAAAAATACAATAATATTTCTAAAATTATGCAGGATTTTAAAAGTCATTCTGCGAGAGATATTATTGATTTATTAAAAGAAGAAAATTCCAAAAAACTTTTTCTTTTCCGGGTACGACCCGAGCCCCTGCTCGGGTCACAGCTTGGGTCGGAGCAGAGGCTCGGACCTACCCGGGGGGGAGAAAAAAATTGAGGAAGAGAGAAAGAAAGATACCCACATTTCAAATCTGGATGAAAGACTTCTACGATTTCAATATCTATACTGAAGAAAAATTAGAACAAAAACTGAATTACATTCATCAAAATCCAGTCAAAGCAGGTTTAGTAAAGAACACGAAGATTATAAATGGTCCTCTTACCGAAATTACTATATGAATGATAATACCGTTATAAAAATTGATAAAATATTTTAAATAGGGCGACGTAGCTCAGGGCCAGGCCGTGAGCTACTCGAGATGGAATAATGTAAAAGTATGAAAAAAATTGAAAAAATCATTTTAAAAAAATTATACAAACCGCCAAAGAATTCCCGTAAAGGAGATAACGGAATTCTATTAATAATCGCCGGTTCAGAAAAATACCACGGGGCACCCTGGTATGCAATTGAAACCGCTTCAAAGATTGTTGATTTAGTTTATTTTCATTCTTCGGTGATTACGATGAGATTAATGGAGGAAATAAAAAAGAAATCCCCTTCATTTATAACTTTAAACAAAAGAGAATTAAGTATGGGAATAAAAAAATCTGATTGTATTTTGGTTGGGCCTGGTTGGGGAAAGGGAGATAAAAAGTTATTAAAAAATTTATTAAAGAAATATAAAAATAAAAGATTTGTCTTAGACGCTGACGCTTTAAAATTATTAGATAAAAAATTATTAGGAAAAAATGTATTAATCACTCCTCATGCCGGTGAATTCAAAAAACTTTTCAAAATAAAGGCCACCTCTGAAAACGTCAAAAAAATGGCCAAGAAATTCAGTTGTATCATTCTTTTAAAAAGCCAAAAAGACATTATTTGTTCGCCAAAAACATGTTTTTATAATATTACCGGCAATCAAGGTATGACTAAAGGGGGGACAGGCGATGTTTTAGCCGGATTAATTGCCGCTCTGGTTTGTAAAAACGAATTATTATTAGCCGGACAGGCCGGAACACTTATAAACGGTTTGGCTGGAGATAAGCTTTATAAAAAATACCGGTTTTTTTATAATGCTCGGGATCTGATAGAAAAAATAGGAAGAATTATTTAAAATCAAGGATATTAGAGCGATAATTAGCTCTAATTTTATTTGGCACAATTTAGTCAGATATGGTATAATAATAACGAAAATAAACAACCATTTTTTAGTGTATTAGCTAAAATTATGGAGGGTAAACCCTTACAATTACTAACTAAAGAAGAACATCAAAAGGAGATTTCCTCAAATCTACCTGAGCTTATTTCTAATTCAGATTTTATTCTTGATTATAAGTTAAGAATACTAGGTCTTTCCCCCGATACTCGAAAAGATTTTATTGAAGAAACATTAGAGGCCCTGAATAATAATAACCAGTCAATCGGCCCTTTTTTGATCAGTAAAAAAGGCACCCGTCTTCCGCCCACTGCCTCCAATTGGCTTAAGGATTTTGACGAATTTGTCGGCTCACCTATTAATAAGGCGAAAGTAGAGGAATATCTTAATAGCCAGGACTTTAAAAAAATTGATGTTGGGCCGCGTACTATCCTAAACAATCTTTTTGAATTTTATGAATTATTAATAAACTACCAAAACAAACCCGACCAAATCAGCCGAAAAGTGGTCAAGGATGAGTCAGGAAAAATAAAAATTATTGACAAGGGTGAATTCGTCGATTTTGAAAAAAAAGAATTTACGGATAAACCACCTCTTTCTTCTTCGCCAATAAAATCTATTCCAGAAGAAATAAAAGAGGTTCCATTGCCTTCTGAATCTAATATTAAGGGGCATGTTATCGCCCCCGAAAAAAAAGAAAAAGTTGAAGATAAGATAATTCCACAAAAAGCGATTGCCGCTTCTTATCTTCACCCAGAAGATGAAGAAGAAATAAAAAATCACGAAAATAATCTTTCCGGTTTTTCGTTACCGGAACTTTCAGGGGCCGAAGCGGTAATCAAAAATATTACGGAACTAAATAATTTAAGTTTTCCAGATAATACACTGGAAAAAAGATTTAAATTAATTGCCTCTTCTTTTCTAAAAGGAATAAGAAATAAAAGAGATACATCCGAGCTTTTTACCAAACCAACTAACGCCGGTGGATTGGAATACTCCGAAAACCTAGCCCAGAAATTAATAGAAGAACTAAAACAAAATGAAAATATGATGTATGCCCAAAAGGTAATGACCCAAGAACTCCCGAAATCTGTACCCAGTCCCCAACAAGCTCTGGAAAAAGCCTTAACTGAAGAGAAAATATTAAAAGCGGCTCCTAATGAAGAATCTCCTCCAATAACAGGCCAGCAATATGCTATTCCTGAGCCTATAAAAACTTCAGTTTCAGAAGAAAAAACAGAAAAAAAGGAGGTAGCTGAAATAAAAAGGGTTAAACCGGAGGAGGAAAAATTCAGAATAAAAAGACCCATTTTTTCCGCCAGGCGCCGGGTGGAAGATATCAAGGGTAAATCCAAGGTAATGGGGCCGGTTGATGAGCTTAATGGTATGAATTTGAATGATTTTCAGAGGCTAGAAACCGAAAAAATATCATCAGTGGAAAAAGTTTATGACAAGATAAATCTTTTGAAAGAAGATTCTTTTACTAAATATGCCGAGGGTATAAAAGCTTGGAGGAATTCGGAGGTATATAAGCTTTATCTTCAGCTGGGGGCAGAAAGCATGGAAGGGCAGAAAAGCATCAGAGAAATAATTCAGGAAAAAAAACGTGAAGATCTTCCTTGTCTTACAGTCAGTCAATTTAATAATATTGCTGATTTAAATAAAAAATTACGTTACTAAAAAATGCAATTTACCGTCCCACAATTTATTGATATCGAAAGCAAAATTATCGGGCCCGTTTCTGTCCGCCAGTTTATTATAATGATGGCCAGCGGTATTTTAATATATATTAATTATGAATTATTGTTTGACGTAAATTTTTGGTTTTTTGCCTTGACTTCGCTTGTTATTTTTTCTTTTTTTGGCACCCTTGCTTTCATGAAAATCAATGGTCGGCCCTTTCATCATTTTCTTCTTAATTTATTTAACGCTTTTAAAGACCCCCGACTTCGGGTATGGAGCAAGCAGTTTAGCAAAGATGATATGGTTTTTAAAAAAGAAAAAATTCAACCGCCGAAAGTAATACCGAAAAAAAAACCACTCTCTCTTTCCCGTCTTACCCGCCTTTCGCTTATAGTTGATACGGGAGGCTCTTATAAAGAAGACGAAGTTTTAGAAGAAAAATCAACTGATTACATAATTAAAAAGAAAAAAGAGGACGAAGAAAAATAAATGGCTAAAGAAAAGAAAAGAAAAGTAAAAAATAAAGCCGTTCCTACCCAAAAATATCTCGATATTTTGGAAATTAGGGATAACTGTGTGGTTTTACGCGACGGTACTCTTAGGGCTGTATTAATTGTTTCTTCGGTTAATTTTGCCTTAAAATCTGATGAAGAACAGCAGGCAGTTATTCAGAATTATATCCAGTTTATCAACGCTCTTGAATTTAATCTTCAAATCGTTATTCAGTCTCGAAAGCTTAACATTGATAATTATATTGAGGGGCTGAAAAAAATGGAAAAAGAACAAACAAATGAACTTCTAAAAATGCAGACTACTGAATATCGCCAATACGTAACAGAATTGGTTCAAATGGCCGATATTATGAGCAAACGTTTTTATGTGGTTATTCCTTATTCCGGCAAGACCGATAGACCAAAAAGATTCTGGCAAATGATAACAGAGTCACTTTCTCCGGGAGCTTCTATCCATTTAAAAAAACAAAAATTCGAAAAATACAAACTGCAGCTTTTTAAACGAGTTGGTTATGTCCGTGATTCTCTTTCCGGTCTGGGTCTTCGGGCCGAACCATTGGATACTCAGAGCCTGATTGAGCTTTATTATAATACCTATAATCCGGAGACATATAGCCAGGAAAAAATGGTTGAAACAGAAAAAATAAATATAGATCAATAATATGGCTGAAATAAATTTATCAAAAATTGAAAAAGAAAAAGAAAAGAATCTTAGGTTTGCTAAAAAAGGAAAAAAATTCAAACCAGAAGAGGAAAAAGAAATAATTGAAGCGGAAAGAGTCTATCGCCGGGGAGTTGTTTCGGTCCGTGACTTAATAGCCCCGGCTGCTTTTAATATTGAAAGAGATTATGTTAATTTAGGCAGTAAGTTTCTGCGTACTGTTTTTGTGGTTACTTATCCTCGTTATATTTCCGTAGGATGGTTTGCCCCGATTATTAACCTTAATATTACACTTGATATTGCTTTGTTCTTTTACCCGGTGGAGTCAAAAGTAGTCTTAAAACAGCTCAAAAACAGAGTCGGTGCTTTGGAGGCCCAGATACTTTCAGACGCAGAAAAAGGAGCCCCCCGAGATCCAGTTCGAGAAACGGCCCTGAAAGACATTGAAAAACTGAGAGATGATCTAACTCAAGGCACAGAAAAATTCTTTCAATTTGGTTTGTATGTTTCTATTTACGCGGATAGTAAAAATGAGTTGGATGACCTTACAGAAAAAATAGAATCAATGTTTGGTTCGGTTTTAGTTTATACCAAGAGAGTTCTTTTTCAATCCGAGCAGGGATTTAATTCCACTGTTCCTTTGGGGATTGACGAGCTTTTGGTGACTTTTAATATGAATTCAAGCCCTTGTGCTTCTTCTTTTCCTTTTGTATCGGCTGATTTAACCACTGACAACGGCATTCTTTACGGCATTAACCGCCATAATAACAGTCTTATTCTTTTTGACCGTTTTTCACTGGAAAATGCTAATTTTAATGTTTTTGCCGTTTCCGGTTCCGGTAAAAGTTATGCCGTAAAGCTGGAAGTTTTAAGAGGATTGATGATGGGAGCGGAAATTATTATCATTGATCCAGAGATGGAATACAAATATCTTTCTGACGCAGTAGGCGGCACCTATATTAATATTTCACTTAACTCTGAAAGCAAGATTAACCCCTTTGATCTGCCCAGAACAATTTATGGTGATGATAAAACGGCCGATATTATCCGTTCAGCGGTCATTACTTTAAAATCTTTAATGAGACTAATGCTTGGAGAATTAACTCATGAAGAAGATTCTATTATTGACCGGGCCTTGCTGGAAACTTACGCTAATAATGATATTACGCAGGATTCAGATTTGGAAAATATCAAACCACCTCTAATGAATGATTTTCAGAATGTTCTGGAGGGAATGGTTGGCGCTGAAGGATTAGTTGAAAGACTGAAGAAATACACTGAAGGCACCTTTTCGGCCCTGTTTAACAGCCCTACTAACGTGGAAGTTGATAATGAGCTGGTGGTTTTTTCGGTCAGAGATTTGGAAGATGAACTTAGGCCAATCGGTATTTCCATGATTATTTCCTATATTTGGAATGTAGTCCGCTCTAAGATGAAAAAGCGTATTTTGGTTATTGATGAAGCTTGGTGGTTGATGCAAAACGAAGATTCGGCCAAGTTTATTTATGCCCTGGTTAAGCGCTGCCGCAAATATTACCTTGGAGTAACCACTATAACTCAGGACGTAAATGATTTTCTTCGTTCGCCATACGGCCAGGCCATTGTTAATAATTCGGCTCTCCAGCTTCTAATGAAACAATCGCCGGCCGGTATTGATATCGTGGCAAAAACCTTTCTTCTTACGCAAGGAGAAAGATACCTTTTACTTGAATCAGGAGTAGGGGAAGGTATTTTCTTCGCTGGTACCCGTCACGCCGCTATCAAAGTAGTTGCTTCTTACACGGAAGATCAAATAATCACTTCTGATCCTAGGCAGCTTTTGGAGATTGAGGATGCCAAAAAAGAGTTTGAAGAGAAAATGGCCCAAGATTTAACTGAAGATTCAAAAAAAGAGATAAAAAGCGAACTATCCGAACCTAATACCAAAAAATCACCGGAAAAAAGAATCGGCGAAAAGCCAAAACCAAAAGAAGAAAGTGTTTCCGGCATATCCATTAACCGAGACTCAGAAGGCTTGGGATAATTAATTAATAAAATACTATGAAAAAAATAATTATTATTGTCAGCATTATCACGGTTATTATTGTGGGAGGATTAATAGCCGTTTATTTTTACTGGGCCGAGGGAAACTTAAATACCAACGAAATAAATCTTAATACAGCTGATGAAAATACTAATACTTCTTCCGGAGAAAATATAAATACTAATACATCGGAAGGGATAGAAACTAATCAGAATATTAACACAAATACCAGTATCCAAGATAATAAAGATAAAATTGAAGAGCTGGCCAGAACTTTTGCCGGGCGTTATGGCAGCTATTCCAATAAAAATGATTTTGAACATCTTGCCAATTTATTAAGCTGGATGACTGTTACTTTTAAATCCACTACCGAAAATTATATTAAAACAGAAAAAGCCAAACTGACCGGAGAGGAAGATTATTTTGCTGTTACTAGCAAGGTTATTTCTATCCAAGTTGAAGTTGTAAACGAAAGCGGCACTTTGGCCACTGTTTCCCTGGA
>CBDUSL010000021.1:0-11391 GCA_965370265.1 uncultured bacterium
TTTTTCTCGTAGACGAGGCTTCCACGCCTCGTCTAAAACTATTTTTAGCTTGCCTATAAGCCCCTCTTTTGCTAAAGCTCCAGATGGTAAACTCTGCCATTATTTATTTTTGTTTACAAGCCGTAGCTCCGAGCGGCTGCGAGGAGCGGAGGCTTGACTTTTTAGTAAAAGTGTGCTATTATTACGTTATAAGAGGTGAAAAACCCCTCTTTTTTATTGGAAAATTGCCTTAAAATTAAGGTCAAATATAAATACAAATAAAAATAAAAAAATGCTAATTAGCCGAACAACTCTTATTAATATGGTCACCTACATGCGGCGCAAGATGAACATGCCGGCGGATGAATGCTGGAAAGAGTTTATTTTCAGCTCAGAAACGAATGAAATAAGGGAAATATGGGAAGGACTTCATGAATTATGGAATATTTCTCAAAGAGTAGGAAGAATCAACTTTGGTTACAGTTTAGCTTAATACCTTTTTTAAAAAAGGCCTGTCAAACAAGATAGGTCTTTTTTTATTTATTCAGATAAGATAATATTAATCCATGAATAACGGAAAAAAGTTTTTTTTGATATTTAATCCCGTTGCTAACATGGGACGGGCGGCAAAAATGATTCCTTCGGTGATAGATTTTTTTAATAAATGGAAGATAAATTACAAACTTAAAGTAACCAGAAAACCACGCGAAGCGGAATATATAGCCAGGGAAGCCTCGAAGGAGTATGAAGTAGTTGTTGCCATCGGAGGCGACGGAACAATTAATGAAGTAGTTAATGGAGTAATCGGGACAAATTTAACTTTAGCCATTCTCCCAATTGGAGCGGGTAATGATTTTGCTAAAGCCCTTGGGCTTAAAAAAGATATTAAAAAAAATCTGGAAATAGTTTTAAGAGGAAATGTAAAAAAAATTGATATTGGACGGGTCAATAATCGTTATTTTATCAATGTTTTGGGTATTGGCTTTGATGCCATAGTAGCCCAGGAAATGTTTGCCCGCCCTAAATTTTTAAAAGGGATGCCGGTTTATTTTTACAGTTTGGCCAAAGCTTTAAAAAAATACCGTTTCGTTAACGTCAAAATTTATGGTGATAATATTAAAGAAGAAAAGGAAGTATTAATGATAGCGGCCGCAAACGGAAATTTTTTTGGCGGTGGTTTTAAAATTACTCCAACGGCCTCTATTCAAGACGGGTTTCTTGATATTTGTATAGTGGAAAAAATGTCCAGAGTTTATTTATTAAAAAATATCAATAAACTAATAAAAGGCACTCACGAAAAGCTACCTGAGGTAAAAATTTTTAAAGCGAAAAAAATAATAATTGAATCAAATAAAGAACTGCCAGTGGAATATGACGGAGAACTCTTGAAGGGTCAAAAAAAGCTGGAGATTAAAGTCTTACCCGGGGCTTTAAAAGTTATTTCAAATTAAAAAAATAAAAGCCGATAATTTATGGAGCTTTTATTTTTTTTATTAAAGATAACTTAACGGATTTACTTTGCTGCCGTTAATAATATATTCAAAGTGGATATGAGTCCCGGTACACCAGCCGGTACAGCCCATCATTCCGATAGTCTGTCCTCTTGAAACCTGCTGGCCAGTTTGTACGTAAAATTTACTTAAATGGGCGTACAGTGTTTGCCTCCCTCCCCCGTGGTTAATAGTAATAACATTTCCGTAGCCTCTGCCCCAGCCAACTCGGGTAACAGTCCCGGATTCAGCTGCATAAATAGGCGAAGAATAATTGCCGGAAATATCAATGGCCATATGTCCCCAGCGGTAATATTGGCTTATTCTCCGTCCGGAGGTAGGCCATTGTAGTTTGCCTCCAGCCGTAGTGACAGCTGATGCCGGAGGAGTGCCGCCATAGGCAGAAGCATATGTAGTAGGTTTTGGTTTTGGAGGTTCAATATATCCGCCCGGAACCATTATTTCTTGTCCCACTTCAATGGCGGAGGCGTCAACCAACTGGTTAAACTCAAGAATTTTTCCCTCATCGGCCTCATATTTTTTAGCGATAGAGTCAACCGTATCACCGCTCTTTATTTTGTATAAAATGCCGGAAACGGGAGGAACAGTTAAATTTTGTCCCGGCTTAATTAAAGAAGTGGAATTCAAGCTATTAGCCCAAAGAATAGTGTTGGTAGAAATGCCAAATTTTGAAGCAATAGTGCTGATTGTATCGCCGCCTTGAACCTGGTAAAATTCCACTTTTTCTCTTGGAGTGCCGGTGGCTGTTGTGTCCGGCAGAGTGGCCTTAACCAAGGCGGAACCACCCTCCAAAGTAGCTATTTCGGTTGTTCCTTCTACAGTACGGTCATTATTAAGGACTACCCTGGCTTCTAAAAATCCCTTTTCTTCCCGGTATTCCTGGTTCGGAGAAATAGTTTCAATTCCCTCAACCGTATCCCGGTTAATATCGGGCATGACCAGTTCAGAAAATAAAGTTTGCTGGCCAAATTCCTCCAGCTTTACTTCCCTTGCTTTCAGGCTATTGGTAGTAACTAAAATGCTTAGAATAATAATGATTACATGAATAAAGTAGCGGGTGGTAAAAGGGTACAATATTTTTTGCTTAAAAGGAAGATTAATTTTTTGAATTTCTTTTTTTGCTAAACGGTATATTTTATAAAGACTCAGACTAATTGGCCGCATTAGCTTAGAAGCAACAAAAGAAAGAGGTTTAAAAAATCCTAATTTCAAAAAAAACGCTAAGCTCTTGCCAACATAGCGTAGTGTTTTTATTGTCTTAACAAAGACGATAACAGCGAATTTTTTTAAATGGAATTTAATCGCTTTTCTCCTTAATTATTAGCTAAATTTGTTTGGAAATCAGCTTTTTCGGGGATAGCAAAAATGATAACATTTTGACCATTTAGTGTCAAGAAAGGTATTTGTGAAAAAGGGAATTTAATGATAAAATGGCTTATATGAAGCAAAAATACGAACCCAAAAATATTGAAAAAAAATGGCAGGAATTTTGGGAGAAAGAAAAAATATTTTCGGCCGATGATAAGAAAAAAAACAAATATTACTGCCTCATAGAGTTTCCTTATCCCTCAGCCGATGGTCTTCATGTGGGGCATCTTAGAGGTTACACCGCTTTGGATATTATTGCCCGAAAAAAAAGAATGGAAGGAAAAAATGTTTTGTTTCCCATTGGCTTTGATTCATTCGGCCTGCCATCCGAAAACTATGCCATTAAAGTAAAAAGAAAACCGCAGGAAATTACCAAAGAAAATATTACAAATTTCACCCGCCAGCTAAAAAGTATGGGTTATTCTTTTGACTGGGATAGAGTAGTTGATACTTCGAACCCCTCTTATTATAAATGGACGCAGTGGCTTTTTCTTAAATTATACGAAGCAGACTTGGTTTACCAAAAAGAAATGCCGATTAATTGGTGTCCAAGTTGTAAAACCGGATTAGCTAATGAAGAAGTGGTAGCGGGTAAGTGTGAACGATGCGGAAATGGAGTAACCAAGAAAAATCAGAAACAATGGCTTTTTAGAATTACAAAATATGCGGACCGTTTGATTAGTGATTTAGAGAAGGTAGAGTTTTTAGACAAAATAAAAAAACAGCAGATTGATTGGATAGGAAAGTCGGAAGGAACCGAGATTAAATTCAAAATTCAAAGCCCAAAATCCAAAACAAATTCAAATATAGAAATTCAAAATTTAAAACATTATATAAAAGTTTTTACGACTAGGCCCGATACCCTTTATGGTGTTACCTATATGGTTTTGTCGCCTGAACATGAGTTTATTGAGAAATTAAAAGAGCGAATTAAAAATTATTCAGAGGTAAAAAAGTACATTGAAGCCTCGGCGAAAAAATCTGATTTAGAAAGAACCGAATCAAAAGAGAAAACAGGCGTGGAATTAAAAGGTATCAAGGCCGTTAATCCGGTAAACCAGGCAGAAATTCCGATTTTTGTCGCAGACTACGTTTTAAGTTCTTACGGCACTGGCGCAATTATGGCCGTGCCTGGGCATGATGAGCGGGATTGGGAATTTGCCAAGAAATATGATTTAGAAATTAGAGAAGTAATTTTCGGTGGTAATATTTTAAAAGAAGCATACATTGGCGATGGCAAAATAATTAATTCAGAATTAATAAATGGTTTAAAAGTAGAAGAAGCTATTAAAAAAATTACTCATTGGTTGGAAAAAAATAATCACGGCAAAGCGACCGTTAATTACAAACTCCACGACTGGATTTTTTCACGCCAACATTACTGGGGGGAGCCGATTCCCTTAATTCACTGCGAAAAATGTGGGGTTGTGAAAGTGCCGGAAAAAGAATTACCCGTTAAATTGCCGGAAATAGAAAATTATGAACCGACTGACACAGGTGAATCTCCTCTCGCTAAAATCGCCGATTGGGTGAATGTGAAATGTCCCGAGTGTGGTAGCCCGGCCAAACGTGAAACTGACACCATGCCCAACTGGGCCGGTTCAAACTGGTACTTTATCCGCTATACGGATTCAAAAAATGAAAAAGAGTTTGCCGCCAAAAAAAATATGAAACATTGGCTACCAGTGGATTTATATAACGGTGGGATGGAACACACTACTTTGCATTTATTGTATTCAAGATTTTGGTATAAAGCCTTATTTGATTTAAAACTTGTTCCTGGATCAGAACCTTATAAACGCCGGGTTTCTCATGGCATGGTTTTAGCCAAAGACGGCCGAAAAATGTCCAAGTCTTTTGGCAATGTGGTTAACCCAGACAAAGTAGTTGATGAATTTGGGGCCGATGCTGTCCGGATGTATGAAATGTTTATGGGGCCTTTTGACCAAGCGATTAATTGGAACATAGATGGGCTTAGAGGTATAAAAAGATTCTTGGAAAAAACGGTTGGTATTTTTGAAGAAAAAAAAGAAGGAAATTTAGAAAACGAGATTAATAAAACTATTAAAAAAGTGACTGAGGATATTGATAATCTTAAATTTAATACGGCTGTTTCGCAATTGATGATTTTTATTAATGAAGCGAGTAAAAAAAAGGCTTCTCAAGATCAATTAGAAAAATTCTTAATAATTCTTTCTCCTTTTGCCCCGCATTTAGCCGAAGAGCTGTGGCATGAATTAGATCATGAAGATTCAATATTTAAAGAGAAATGGCCTTCTTATGATAAAAGAAAAATTAAAGATGAGATGATTGAATTTGTTATCCAAGTAAACGGTAAAGTGCGGGATAGAATGCAGGTTTCCGCTGATATTTTAGAAAGTGAAGCAAAAGAAAAAGCCATGCTTTCAGAAAAAGTAAAAAAGTTTTTAAAAGGCGAGCCAAAGAAAGTAATTTTTGTTAAAGGAAAATTAATTAATTTTGTCGTTTAATATGCCAGAGAAAGAATCACAACAGCCTGAGCTGGAAAAAGAATTTGAAGAGAGATTTAATGAAGGTAAAAAATCGCTTGAGTTTCGATTCGATCAAGCAAAAGAGGGAGATAAAGACCCAAAGGAGTATTTATTGGAAGGAAGTCGACTTGAAACCGGTATGGAGATTTTTGGAGAAGAAAAAGTCAAAACAATAATTGGTAAAATAAAGACCCTGGATTATAAGGATAAGGATGATTTTGTGGCAAAGATGATGGAATTACTAATGCCTTTAATACATGATAGGGTTTTTGATCCAGAAGTCATAGCCAGAGCTGAAGAAATCGAGAAAAGAGAAAAAGGCGAAACATTCCCGACTGGAGACTTAGAAGTTAATCTTTCTCCCTCAAGTTGGGATTTTAAGTTTTCTGATGGGACAGAGATTAAAAAAGGGGACCTTGTACTGGATGTTAACTGGCCGGAGGAAACAAAAGTCCTAGGGGCTGAGAGTTTAAAAAGGGCTTTTCAAGAAATTATTAATTTGCTAAAGAAAAATAAAAATATCAAGGCAGTGACGGCTGTTTCCTGGATGATGTCGCATAGGATATCAGATCGGATAGGATTTGAGAAATTTCCCGATCTGAAAGTAGAACCTGAAGTCAGAAGGATAATTGTAGGATTAGTCGAGACAGCGAGGAGGGATAAACCATACAATGAAAAAGTAAAAGAAGAAGACGTGATAGTAGGAGCGATATCTCGCGAGAAGTTTATCGAAAAATTTAGTTAATGATTATTGTAATTAAAAATAAATTTATGAAAAAAATAATTTTTCTATCATTATTGATAATTATTCCTCTGGTTTTAACGGCCTGCAGCGAAAAAGAACAAAGTATTTTATTATTTGTCTCTGAAGATTGCGGCCACTGTGCCAAGGTAAAACAACATATCAGTGATAACAATATTAGTGCTTACGTAGAATACACTGAAATTCAGGCTTATGAAGCCCAGGAAAATTATAATTTATTTAACGAAAAAGCGACTGAATGCGGCTTTCCGGAAAATCAGAGAGGAGTGCCTATGGTTTATGAGAAAGGTGTTTGTGAGATCGGCAGCCCGGATGTAATTAGCTTTTTTGACAGAAAAGTAAAGTAACTTATGGCCAACAAAATCACTAATTTTATAGAAAAGTTTTATCTAAAAGGAAAACTGCCGCCTTCACTCGGGGCGCTTTTTATGAACCGAATTTTACAAGCGGTTAGCTTTGGTTTTTTTAATCTTTTTCTTCCCATTTTTCTTTATCAGCAGTTTAACAATTCACTGGAAATAGTTTTAATTTATTTTATTATTGATTATTTAATTTATGCCCTTACTGTCCCACTTGGTGCCCGATTAATGTCAAAACTTGGTCTTCGCGGATCAATGATTATCAGCAGTATTTTTCTAATTGCTTTTTATATCGCTTTCCGTTTTTTTAGCCCCGTTTATTTATATTTAATTATTCCTCTGATGCTAAAGGTCGTATTTCGCAATTTATATTGGGTGCCTTATCATACCGAGTTTGCTGAGTTTACCGACAAGCTTCATCGGGGAAAAGAAATTGGTTTGCTTGAGGCAATTTACGCCATTTTAAGTATTGGCATTCCCATCACCGCTGGTTTTATTCTCAGTAATTATGGGTTTAATTATCTTTTTCTTCTGGCTATAATAATTATCGTTCTTTCTATTATCCCTCTTTTTCTTATTGAAAAAGTGGAAGAAAAATATTCCTGGGGATATTTTAAAACTTATAAAAAACTGTTCAGTAAAGGGAATAAGCACACTACCTTGGCTTTTTTTGCCGATGGTTTACAGGATAATGTGGGATTGGTAATCTGGCCGGTTTTTATTTTTGTTATTTTAAACGAACAATACTCCAGCGTAGGTATTGTGGCGAGTTTAACTATTCTGGCCACGGTTGTTTTAAGACTGGTTTTTGGCAGCTTATCAGACAAAATGTCTAAGCATAAACTTCTTCGGATAGGCAGTGTTTTTTATGCGTTCGGCTGGGTTTTTAAATCTATGGTTTCGTCTGCAACACATGTTTTTGCGGCTGGAACATTTCACGATTTTTCAAAAGCGGTAATGCGGATACCATTTGATACGATTCGCTATGAAAAAGCGGCCGACTGGGGCCATTATGTTGATGAATATACCGTGTTAAGAGAAATTGCCATTTGTACGGGAAGAGTAGTTACTCTGGTTGTGGCCTTGGTTTTAATCCAGTTTGTTGATATTAGAGCCGTGTTTTATATTGCCGCTGTTGCTTCATTATTTGTTAGTGCTCTATAAATGAAAACAATATCAAAAAATAAAATTGACTGGAGAAAAATTATTAGTATTTTAAAAAATAAAGGAGTGATAGCATATCCTACTGATACAGCTTACGGGCTCGCGGCTGATTATTTTTCTTCTCAAGCTTTAAAAAAAATTTTTCAAATAAAAAAAAGGCCAAAAGAAAAAAAGGTGGCTCTTATTGCGGCTGATATAAAGCAAGTAAAAAAATATTTTTCTTTGAATAAAACGGAAAATTCATTGGCCAAAAAATACTGGCCGGGACCGTTAACCCTAATTTTAAAATTAAAAAAGGGTAATAAAAAAGTAGGAGTAAGGGTGCCGGATTCAGAAATAGCCCGGGAAATAGCCAGGCGTTTTAAAAAACCAATCACGGCCACCTCGGCCAATATTTCCACTCATCCAAATTGTTATGCTTATAAATCTGTATTAAACCAATTTAAAAATAAAAAACTTAAACCCGATTTAATAATCAACGCGGGGACTATAAAAAAAGTTAAGCCTTCGACTATAATCTTATGCCAAAAAAATAAAATAAAAATTATAAGGAAAGGACCAATAAAACTATGAATGTTGTAAGGAGCATTCATTATAATGTCAGCCATTATTTTTCAAAAAGAGTTTCCCGCCAGCTGGGTGAGCTTTATGCTTCCTGTGCCATTATGGATTTTGCTGTTTCGGCTATCGCTATTTTTGAACCGATTTATCTCTGGACCCTGGGCTATTCTCTCCAGATAATTATGCTTTTCTATCTGTCAATTTATGGCATTTATTTTTTGATAATTCCTTTTGGCGGAAAAATTGTCGGTCAGATTGGCTATGAAAAAACAATTTTTTTCAGTACATTTTTCCTGATTTTTTTCTATCTTTGTTTATTTTTAATTTCTTATCACCCCGTTTTTTTCATGCTGGCTATATTCATGTATGCTATTCAAAAAATGCTCTACTGGCCGGCCTATCACGGTGATTTTGCCGAATACTCGGATAAAGCTGATCGGGGCCGCGAAACGGCCAGTATGGAAACAATTACCATGTTTGTTTATGTCCTTGGCCCTTTCGCCGGCGGCTTTGTTATTAAGTTCTTTGGCTTTAATGTCTTGTTTTTTATTGTTTCTATTTTATTTCTGGTTTCTAATCTCCCCCTCCTGATTACAAAAGAAAAGTTTAAAAAAATAGAATTTTCGTATTTCTCCACTTTTAAAATGATATTTAAGAAGGCTTATTTTAAAAGTTTTATCGCTTATTTAGGTTTTGGCGAAGAACTGATCGTGATGGTGGTTTGGCCAATCTTTATTTTTACAATTATAAAAGATTTTCTTTCAATTGGCAGTATCGTTGCTCTCTCTACTTTAGTGACCGGAATTATTCTTTTGTATATCGGTAAAATGACCGATAAAAAAGACAAGAAAAAAATTATTAAAACCGGTACTATTTTTTACTCATTTGCCTGGTTCACGCGCCTTTTAGCGGTCACTGGTTTACATGTCTTTTTTATTGATACTTTTTCAAGAATATTTAAAAATGTTATCTTTGTTCCGTTAATGGTCCTGACTTACGACCGGGCCAATAAATCCGAACTATTAAAGTCAGTTGTCTTTTTTGAACAATCACTGGCCTTTGGAAAATTCCTGGCCGCTTTGATAGTTTTCATTCTCCTCTTTTTTATCGGTGGCTGGACCGCCGCTTTTGTCATCGCCGCCGGAATGAGTTTTCTTTATGTTCTCCTCTAATAAAATTTAGATGGAAAATCTAACCAGAAATAAAATAAAAAAAATCTGCCGAAAAATTGGCTTTTTCCCGCAAAGACAAAGCGGCCAGAATTTTTTGTATAAAAAAAATATCATTAAAGAAATTGTAAACCCCGCCCGTCTTACGAATAAAGATGTAGTATTGGAGATAGGCCCGGGTCTGGGTTTTATGACGGAGGAAATTGCCGATCAGGCGGAGAGGGTAATAGCTATAGAACTTGATAAAAGATTATCCTTATATTTATCCGGTAAATTTAAAGGCAAAAAAAATATAGAAATAATTAATCAGGATATTTTTAAAGTTGATTTGGATAAATATTTTAAGGATCTGGAATATATATTGATTTCTAATCTTCCCTATAATATAACTTCTTTGGTTTTGAGAAATTTTTTATCCCAGAAACCAAGGCCAAAAAAAATTATTCTGACAATTCAAAAAGAGGTGGCCGAAAGGATACTGGCAGTGCCGGGAAAAATGAGCCTTCTTTCTGTCATTACTCAGTTTTATTCCGACCCGGCTCTTAAAAAGAAAATTGGCCCGGAGAATTTTTGGCCTTCACCTAAGATTGAATCAACGGTTATTATTTTTGAAAATATCGGTCAAAAAGACCATAAAGTTGACGAAGAAAAGTTTTTACGCCTGGTGAAAACCGGTTTTTCCGCCAAAAGGAAAAAATTAAGCAATAATTTAAAGAATGGGCTCGAAATTCCTCCTGAAATTAGTGAAAAAAACCTGGAAAAATTGGGTTTAAGAGCGGATTTAAGAGCCCAAGATCTTTCCTTGCAGAATTGGGTTGACTTAAGCAAGAATTTGTTTGACGATTTCGTCTAAATATGATATAATGGCATCATAATTTTGAGAGATTTTTGTTTAAAAAATGCCAGAATATACAAAAGGAAATTTGGAAAATTTAGAACAGAAAGATAGCTCTTCTCCTAAAGATTTTGGTTCAAAAAAAACATTTATTTTTGTCGGTATTATTGGGGTAGCCGCCCTTTTTCTGGGTTTTTTCCAGATTTACCAAAATATCCGTTCTCCTTTTCAAACGGCTTTAACTTTAAACAGTTCCACTTATCTTACAAGTGACCAACTTCAGGAAATAGACAGTCTTAAAGCAAAAGATACAGACTCTGACGGTCTTTTGGATTATGATGAACTTTATTACTATAATACCTCTCCTTATCTAAAGGATTCCGATTCAGATGGTTTTACGGACAAAGAAGAATTAGAAAGTAATAATGATCCTAATTGCCCCTCCGGTCTTGATTGCAGTGGTGTAACGACAACTGTCGCTGATACCAATACAACTTCGGCCGATGAAAATATAAATTCAAGTTTAGTCAGTGGAAACGCGACAACAGAAACATTAAGAGAAACTTTAAAAAATGCCGGGGTGCCTCAGTACATATTGGATACAACGACTGACGAAGAATTACTCGAGGTTTATAACCAAACTGTTTCGGAAGGCGCTTCTCCGCTAGCCAATGTTAGTACTTCAAATACTAACCAAATTATTAATGAAGAGACAGAGTCAACAGACGAAGAAGTAGAAAATATTTTAAAGACATTAACAACGGATGAAATCAGAGAATTGTTAATGGAATATGGTTTAACAGAAGAAGAACTCAGCCAGATTGACGATAATACTCTCCAGGCTATTTTCCTTCAGGCCATTGAAGAAGGGGAGGGTTTATAAAAAATAAAAATGTCTGAAGACAATAAAAAAAGTTTTAAAAAAAAGGTAATTGGCGGTAGCTTTTTATTGCTAATTTTTGTTTTGGTTAATATTTTTGTACTTTTTTCAAATACCCATACGGCAGACGCTGTGCCAGTACCAGTGCCTTTACCAACTATTGATCTTGTACAGACTAAAATGTCCATCTGGGAAAAGGCATGGCATTATGCCCAAGTAGCATATACAAAAAGCAAAGAGGTTATTAAAGTAGCCTCTGATGTCGCTGTTAAAAATGGATTAAGAGTTTTCT
>CBDUSL010000022.1:0-11356 GCA_965370265.1 uncultured bacterium
TGGGCTCCCGGTATTACTAAAATTGTTGATGGCGAAACAGTTATTCCCCAAAATAATGCCACTTGTGTTCTCTACACTTATACCCCGCACATTCACGGCAATTATAATTTTTGGAAAATTTGGTCAGATTGGTTTTTAAAACATTATTCAAACGGATCCCTTCTGCGAGTAAGAAACGAACCGGGTATTTGGTTGATTAGAAATAATAAAAGATATAACTTTACCACTAAGTCCGCCTTTATGTTTTCTTATGATTTAGATAAAGTTATTGAAGTCTCTCTTAGCGACATACAAGCCTACGAATACGGCGCTCCCATAAAATTTGCGGAATATAGTCTTCTTCAGGCTCCTCACAATGGCGTCTATATTTTAATTAACGGCCAAAAAAGAGCCATTACCTCCAAAGAAGTCTTTCAAACCCTTGGTTACAGCCCGGAAGAGTTAATTAAAGTAACCTGGGAAGACTTGGAAGCTTATGAAGAAGGGCCCAAAATTACCATGAATTTAGCTTATCCCACCGGTGTCCTTCTCCAATCCAGACAAACCGGTTCGGTTTATTATATTGAAAACGGGATTCAGAGAGCGATTCATTCCCGGGAAATTCTATATTCTAAATTCAGCCGGAGAAGATGGACCCAGATTGACCAGTCAGAAATCGATAAATATCCGACTGGAGATCCTATTAAGTTTATGGACGGTGAACTAGTCAGTTCTCCCAATGCCAACGGCGTTTATTTAATTGCCGACGGCCAGAAAAAGCCTATCCCCTCTTATGAAATATTCCAGGGCATGGGCTATAAATGGTCTAATATTGTCTGGACCACGGATAAAGCTTTAAATATTCACCCGACCGGTGAACCAATTGATTATTTAGCCTCATAAATATATGCTTGTTTTTTCTTCAATCTGCCCTCACCCACCTTTACTGATTCCGAACATCGGAAAAAATAATTTAAATCAGGTAAAAAAAACTACTCAGGCACTAACTGGACTTGAGGAAGATTTTTACGCCAGTAAACCAGATGCCATTTTAATTATTTCCCCTCACGCTCCTTTGATCCCGGACGCTTTCTCCATAAATATTGCCGATAAATTTAAATTACAATTTGAAGAATTCGGTGATTTTACAACCCGGAAAGAATTTAAGTCCAATACCTCTTTTGCCCACCGCCTTAAAGAAAGATTGGAGGATCATAATTTCCCCGCTATTCTAACCAGCCATAAAAATCTTGATCATGGTGTTTCTGTCCCCCTTTTTTTTCTGGCTAAGCATACCCCAGACATCCAGATAACCCCTATAAGTTTTTCTCTGCTTGATTTAAAAACTCATTTTGACTTCGGAAAAATTATTTCTGAAGAAATTCACCAGACAAACCAAAGAATTGCCGTTATTGCTTCCGGCGACCTCTCTCATAAATTAACCAAAGCAGCTCCGGCCGGATATTCCCCCCAGGGGAAAGTTTTTGATAAGAAATTAGTGGAATTAATCCAAAAAAAAGAAACCGAATCAATTTTAAAACTCGATGACGCATTAATTGAAGATGCCGGTGAATGCGGATTAAGATCAATTATTATTCTGCTTGGTATCCTTAACCGTAAAAAGTATACACCGGAAATCCTGTCTTATGAAGGTCCATTTGGAATTGGTTATCTAGTCGCTAATTATAAACTACATTAAATGCAGATTATTCCCATCCATACAAAATTTTTAAAACCTGGTCAAAAAATATTTGACCTTTTTATAAAACATGTTTCTAAGAGTAAAATCAAAAACAATGATATTATTACTATTGCTTCGAAATTGGTCAGCTATGAACAAAATAGAATAATTGAATTAAAAACTATTATCCCTTCTAAAAAAGCCCTTGTCCTCTCAAAAAAATATTCTCTCTCCCCGGAATTTTGCCAACTAGTTTTAAGAGAGGCGGATAAAGTTATTGGCGGGGTAAAAAACGCGATTTTAACCCTAAAAAACGGGTTCGTTATTGCCAACGCCGGGGCTGATCATTCTAATGTAAAAAAGGGTTATGCGGCCCTTTGGCCCAAGAATGGGGAAAAGTACTTAGATAGCCTAAAAAGGGCTCTAGAAAGCCATTATAAAGCGAAAATTGGCCTAATTTTAGTTGATTCCCATTGTGCCCCCCTCCGTCTGGGAACCCGGGGAATGGCTTTAGCGATTAGCGGTTTTGAGGGGATAATTGATGAAAGAATGAATAAAGATATTTTTGGTAATAAAATGAAAATAACCAGAGTAAGCCTGGCTGATGACCTGGCCAGTACCGCTAATTTACTAATGGGAGAAAGCGGTCAAAAAATTCCTTTTGTCATTTTCAAAGGAATAAAAATGAGGCTCTCAAAAAAATCAGCAATGACATTATCCAAAGATTTAAAAATGAATCCCAAGACTTGCCTTTTCCGGGATTATTAGTTAAAATAATTAAAAGCATAATAAAGCGAAAAGACATGAATAAAAAAACTATTTATTTTGTAATCATATTTACAGGGATTGGTTTAATTGCCCTGCAAATACCAGTGGCTAATATTATTGGTTCAAGCCAAAACTTTACTGTTTTTGAATACTTGGGTCCAACGGCTGGTTTATTTCTCGGACCTATATTTGGGTCTATTTCTATTTTCTTTGTTAAGTTATATAACATCATGATCGGCGGTCAGGATTTTGATATGCTTTCAATTCTTCGTTTTCTACCTATGATATTAGCGGCCGTTTACCTGGGTTCAAAATCAAAAAGAAACCTCTTTATTCCTTTGTTGTGTATGATTCTATTTATCGCCCATCCTCAGGGAAGAATAGCCTGGTATTATTCTCTCTACTGGTTAATTCCAATATTGGCGGTCTTTAAAAAGAAAAGACTTATTTTTAACGCTCTCGGCGCTACCTTTACTGCCCACGCCGTTGGCTCGGTTATTTTTCTTTATGCCTTTAACCTTCCGGCAGCTGTCTGGATTAGTTTAATACCAATCGTGGCTGTGGAAAGAGGCTTGTTTGCCTTGGGTATTTGGGTTTCCTATCCAGCCTTTAACACCCTCCTTAATAAGTTAGAAAAGAAATTTAAAATACCGGCCTTAAAAAAACTAATCAAGCCGCAATACGTTTTGTCAAAGAAATTTTTTAGAAACTTTTTATAAAAATAAATAAAATTTAAGCCCCGTATCATGGGGTTTTAAATTACCAAAAAAATGTTAAAATAAGAGTATGGATGAATATGTAAAACTGGCTCGAAATTCAATAGAAAATTTTGTGATTGATAATCAAATTATTAATCCGCCAAATTGGTTACCCGAAGAAATAATAAAAAACAGGGCAGGAGTTTTTGTATCCCTTCACTTAAAAAAAGATAACTCCTTAAGAGGATGCATCGGGACAATTTTACCAACTAAAAAATCAACGGCTGAAGAGATTATTCATAACGCGATTTCCGCTTGTTCACAAGACCCGCGTTTTTCTCCCGTGAAAAAAGAAGAGTTATCCGATTTATCCGTAAACGTAGATATTCTTTCTGAACCGGAAAAAATTAAGGATGAAAATGAGTTAAATCATAAAAAATACGGAATTATTGTAAAAAGCAATGACGGGCAAACCGGCCTTCTTCTTCCGGATATTGAAGGCGTTGAAAGTATTAAAGAACAAATTTCTATTGCCTGCCGTAAAGCGGGTATTAATCCAAAGAAAGACAATCTTGAGATATTAAAATTTACGGTAACCAGACATCAATAATATGTATGCCGAAATACTTTTACTAAGAAAATTGCCAAAGTCTATTGATTTTTTTGATTATCAGGTTCCCGAAAAGTTAAAAAAACAAATTAAAATCGGACAAGTGGTCAATATCCCCTTTCGTCGTCAAGAAGTAAAGGGAATTGTTTTGAATTTGAAGAGTAAAACTACCTTTAAGAATATAAAAAAAATCACAGAAATAGTTGATAAAAAAGAACTGATTACGGAAAATCAGCTAAATCTGGCCAAATATACCTCTAAATACTATCATGTTTCTTTATCGACTGTGATTAGACAAATAACCCCTCCCCTTTTAAAAAAACCAAGAAAAGCGAAAAAAATAAAAACGCCTTTTATAAAAATATCATCTTCAAAAAAAATTAGCGATATCTCCAAAAAGATTTTTTTATCAAAAGATAAAAAATTTGTTTTCAAATATTTAAACCATCAAAAACGAGTAATTCTTTATCTTGATTTAATAAAAAAATACTTTAATAAAAGCAAACAGGTCATAATTCTTTTTCCCGAAATTATCGATATAGAAAACTTCTACCGGCATTTGCCCTTAAAATTTCGGAAAATTACTTCTGTTATTCACCACCGCCAGGCAAAAAGCGAAATTTTTCACTCATTTTCATGTATTAAATCCGGTAAAACAAAAATTATTCTCGGGACTCCGCTTTCGGTTTTTTCCCCTTTTAAAAATCTTGGTTTAATTATTATCGACCAGGAGGACAGTCCTAACCACAAACAATTTGATCAGAACCCGCGCTTTAACGCTAAAACTGTGGCCGAAAAATTATCTGAAACAAATAAAAACAAATTAGTTTTATGTTCAACCGCTCCCAATATCACCACCTTCATAAGAATTAATAAAAACGAATTTAAGCTGATAAACCTGGAAGAAGAAAATAAAACAAATATACAAATAGTTGATTTAAGACAGCATGGATCAACCCCTCTTTCATTAACCCTAAAAAACAAAATAGAAAATATTAAGAAACAAAATAAAAAAACCCTCTTGTTTGTTAATCGCAAGGGTTTTTCAAGTTCACTGGTTTGTCTGGATTGCAGTTATAATTTTATCTGCCCTGATTGCCAAATCCCCTTTACTCTTCATCAAAAGGAAAAAGGCTTTTATTTACACTGTCATCGCTGCAATCGCCAAAAAGAAATGCCTCTTTCCTGTCCTCATTGTAATAGCACAAAAATTAAAAATATCGGAGTAGGTACTGAAAAAGTTCAAAAAGAAATAAATAAAGAATTTCCTGAATTAAAAACCTGCCTTTTTGAAAAGTCATTAAAGGAAAAACCCGATATAAGCGGCTGTGATATAATTATTTCTACTCATCTTATTTTTAAAAAAATTAGCTGGCAGGATATCGGCTTAGTTTGTATTATAAACGCTGATTCACTTCTCTATCTCCCCGATTACCGATCCCAAGAAAAAACCTTCCAATTTCTTTCCAGAATTCTCAGTTATCTTCAAATAAATAAACAAACCGAAATGATAATCCAAACTTATTCCCCTAATAATGTATCTTTAAAGTTTTTCCCCTCAAAATATGAATCTTTTTTGCGCCAGGAACTTAAACTACGCAAACAGTTTTCTTACCCGCCTTTTTCCCAACTGATAAAAATTTCCAGCCAAAATGCCAAACAATATCTGGCTAAAGAGAATGCTCAAAAAATTCATGACCAATTGGTAAAAAACAACCAATCAAAATTCATTTTAATTTCGCCAGTTTTGCCTTCTTTTGTTATAAAGCGATTTAACCGCTATTATTACCAGATTATCATAAAAAAACTCCCCAAAGCCGAAGAAAACGAAATTAAAAAATTAATCAACTTAGTCCCGGATAGCTTTCTAATCGACGTTGATCCGGAAAATCTCCTTTAATCTGACTTGAAGAGATTTAACTATTTTGATATATTATATAAAGCTTAAATATAACCATGAATAAACTTAAAATAAGAACCAGGGGTGATTTAATCCTTACAAAAAAGGCCAAAAAAATAACAACTCCCCTTGATCAAAAAATTAAAGAACTAGCCAAAAATATGGTTAAAGCGATGGATGAAGAAAACGGTATTGGCTTGGCCGCTCCTCAAATCGGTGTTTCTCAAAGAATTATTGTTATCAAGTCAAAAGACGGTTCATTGGTTCTCGTTAATCCCAGAATAAAGAAAAAATCCCTTCGTACCAATTGCGCCGAAGAGGGTTGTTTATCCGTCCCCGGAATTTTTGGTATAGTCCGTCGTCATAATTCAGTGACCGTGGAATCAATAAACCTCGATAATAAGTCTTTAAAATTCAAAGCTAAAGGGTTAATGGCTCGGGTAATCCAGCATGAAATAGACCATCTGAACGGCATTCTCTTTATTGATAAAATTGCCAAAAATGGATCAAAAACAAAAGATGAAAGAAAAATTTAATATTGTTTTTTTCGGCACTCCGGAATTCGCTATCCCTTCTCTAGAAAAACTAATTGAGGAGGGTTTTAAGGTTGTGGGAATTGTTACCCAACCTGATCGGGCAAAGGGAAGAAATTTAAAACTTTATTCTAGTCCGGTTAAAGTGCTGGCGGAAAAAAATAATATTATCATTATCCAACCCGAAAATATTAATGATATAAAATTCATTAAAGAACTGAAAAGTTTAAAACCAGATATTTTTGTGATAATCGCTTACGGAAAAATATTGCCCAAAGAAATCATTTATCTTCCTACTTTTGACTCTGTAAATATTCACGCTTCCCTTCTGCCAAAATACCGGGGTGCCTCCCCTATTCAATCGGTGATTCTAAACGGCGAAAAAGAAACAGGCGTAACTATTATGAAAATGGACGAAAATATGGACACCGGCCCCATTCTTTCCCAAGAAAAAATCCAAATAAGCCCATCTGTAGAATTCAATAAACTCCACGATAAATTAGCTGATTTAGGAGCCGAGCTATTAAACAAAACGCTTATTTCTTATTTTGCCCATGATTTAAAACTTATTAAACAGAACGATAAAGGGGCTTCGTATACAAAAATTATCAAAAAAGAAGACGGGTATATTAACTGGCATGATTCCGCAGTTCAACTTGAAAGAAAAATCCGCGCCTTCAATCCCTGGCCGGGAACGTTCACCCATTTAAATAATAAAAAGCTTAAAATAATTGAAGTTAATAAGACTGATAAAAAAAATACTTTTGCTCCGGGAACAATGTTTTTTGATAATGGTGAAATATATATAGCCTGCCAAGACAAATGCCTACTAATAAAAAAGCTGCAATTCGAGAGCGGAAAAGAACTTAAAAATGACCAGTTTATTGCCGGTCATAAAAACTTGGATAATGAGATTTTAAATTAAGCTATTTTCTTACTTTTTTCGTTACGTGAAAACCTAAATATTTACCTAACATTAAGCGCGTCTGGGCTTCAGTAGCCGGAATACTGCCAAAAACAATCATACTAATCGGAAATAATATCCACTGCAAAAACATTAAAAGATACCTTAAAGGTGACTTTTTTTTTGGTTTAGGCGGCAGGATGACTAGGCTTAATATAGCCGAAACAAATAGACCAAACATAGCCGCGGTCATCAGAAATTGTAAAATTTCCGGGGCTTTTTGGGCAATTGTTGAATGCATTTCCGCCCTTTCAAAATAATTTATTACCCACATCGGAAGACGGCCTAAAATAAAAATTAGGATAGGAGCAGTCGCCCAAGAGTAAACCCCTTCAAGCTGATTCCAGGTATATTTAATTTTTTTGCTTAACTTAATCTTTTTATTGCCGATAAAATTCCAGACCATAAAAGGAAAGTTTTCCACTCCATAAGCCCATCTTCTCTGTTGTTTATAAAGATTTTTCATGCTTTCCCAAAAATTCTCTCCCAATACGGTATCCATAGAAATAGGAATATACATTGGAGTAACCTGATAATTACCGTCATAATGGATAAACCCCTGGACAAATATTCTGGAATCTTCAGTAACGATATCAGACTGCCAAAAATCAACGTCCACTAAGGCCTTAAAGCTCATACTATGGGAGGAAAAAGTAAAAAGGCGGTCAGGGCGAATTGTTTCGCTTAAAAGCCAAAAAGTAGTTGAATTAGAGGCGACCCTCGTAATCGCCGGTGAATCCCAAATATTATTGTTGAACAAGGGTATTGGCTGATAGCTTTTTTTTGTCGGATCCGGAACAGTTAAATATTTATGGGTAAGATATGAAAAATACTCTGAATGAACACAAGTATCAACATCGAAAGAAGAAACAATAATATCTTCATATCTGATTTTTAATTCATCAATTTTATTTTTTACTTTACGGCCGGCGTAGGCAATATTAGAGCCTTTGCCCGGCAATTCACCCGGTACTCCTTTTGGATGAATAGTAATCATAAATTCAAAGAAATTATGGCCGAACTTTTTTCTAATCAAATCCGCTTTTTTTAAGGCTTCATCTCCCTCTGCTTGTTCAAGAGCCAAAACAATGAAAACTTTATCAAGCGGAAAAGTTATTTTGGTTAAGTAGCTAAAAGTGGTCTCCAAAACTTTTAAATCATCCTGGTAAGTAGGAATTACCACTAAGTGTAATATTTTTTGCCAACCTTCTATTTCTTCACACTTTTCAAACCAATTAATTTTAATCGCTTTTCTAAAACGGCGATAGGCAATCATCAGATAGACAAAAATATAAACAACTCTAAAAAGCCAGAATAGATCAAAAAGAATAATAAAATAGATCACCCAAAGAGGGTTGGTAAAAGATAATATAATAGCCAGAAAAAAAGTGGACCAAACTAAAAAACCGGGAATTATCTCTAAAATCCTGTATTTTTTATGGTCTGAAATATGAAACATCATCTAACGAATTATAAAGATTCTTACCCGGGAAAGAGCTTTTTTGCCTAAAATTATCCTTTCTTTATTGCGCCCAAATATAGTTAAAAGTTTATCGCCTTTTTTTACTTTGTGTCCCAGTCTTTGGTGAAGCCTGATACCGGCTAATTTATCGTATGGCGCCCCAAGACTGCGGGCTACCTCATCAATAGCTCGATTATCCACGGCTATAATCTTACCGGCTTTGCTTGCGTAAAGACGGGCTCTCGAGGCGCCAACCACAATTTCCTCCGAATCAATATCACCATTTCCGCCTTGGGCATTAATTATTTGCCTCATTTTTTCCCAAGCTCGTCTGGTTCGAAGAGCGTTAGTGGCAAGTGCCAAGCCCTTTCCTTTTTTCGCCCGGCCGCATAATTCCAGAAGAACACCGGATAAATAAAGAGATTTCTTTTCCAGGTCATGGGAACGCCTGGATTTTTGCTGTAATACGCGCAGAACATCACGAGCTTCAAGAGCCGGACCAATCCCCCGCCCAACAGGTTCCAAAGTTTTTAAAATGGTGACCGTGGTTTTTATGTTAAATTTTTTGCTAAGCCACATAAACTTTTTGGATACTTTCTTGGCCGTTCGCATATCTTTTATTTTTGCCGTTGGTCCGATTGGAATATCAATCAAAAGATATTGAATACCCATCGCCACTTTTTTGGCCATTATTGAAACAATCATTTTTGAAAGTGGTTCAAGAGAAAGTTTTCTGGTTAATTTCACAATTATATCGTCTGCCGGAGCAATATTGGTCGCCCCGCCCCAGATAAGACAAGCCTTATTTTTATTAACCATTTTTATTACATCTTTTAAACTAAATTTAACCGGCGCCAATACTTCCATTGTGTCAGCCGTACCAGCGGGAGAAGTAATCGCTCTGGAAGAAGTTTTGGGGATATAAAGGCCTAGAGAAGCAATAATAGGAACAACTATCATGGTTGTCCGATTTCCCGGGATGCCGCCGATACAGTGCTTATCAACCACTTTTTTACCGGGAAATGAAATTTTCTTACCCGTGTCCACCATTGCTTTGGTAAGATTATAAAGCTCGTTATTGTCCATTTCTTTGGCAAAACTAGTTGCAATAAAAAAGGCCATTTCGGAATCCGAAATGTGACCTCTTAGAACATCACGAATTATCGAATAAATTTCATGATAACTTAAAGTTTGGCCTTTTAGTTTTTTATTAATCGCTTTAATTGAGGTTGGCCGGTCAAAAAGGTTAAAGTAAACGATATCTCCGGACCGAATTTTTGTTTTTTGGACAGTTTCTCGAAATAAACCCATTTCGCCTTTTTTCACTTTAGTTTTTGTGGTATCGACATTAACGACTGTTTTGTTCATTTTCCAATCAATTTCTATTCGATCCCCCGGCCTAATCCCAAAATTATTGGCGTCTAGTTCATTAAAAACCACGATAGGATTATCACCTGACGAAAAATCTAATTTTTTTGCTTTTAAAAAAAAGGCCATTTATTTAAAATAAGACAAAGCTTTTTTTAAAGAGGGATGATTTTTTGCGTATGTAGTAATTTTTTCTTTATCTAAAACGCTTCTAACCGCTTCAACAGCCGCTTTTGTTCCTTCGCCTGAACCATCAGGGTGTCCATGTACTCCCCCGCCGAAATTGACAATGATATCATTTCCCAGCAATTTAATTAACCTTGGAACAAGACCTGGGTGTAATCCGCCTGAAGCCACCGGCATTACTTTTTTTAAACCTCCAAATTTACTGACTAAAAACTTATTGGTTAACAAAACATCTTTTTCCAGGCCTTCCATTTTTCCAACTACCGTACCGGTATGAAGTTCGTCAATACCGGCAAGTCTGGCTAATTTTGCCAAAACATAATATGACAAGCCATGGTGAGCGGGCCTGGTAAAAGCGGAGTGCATCGCTCTATGGCCGTGAATGATCAAGCCTAAATCAGCTTTTCTTAAAGTTTGTACTCCGGAAAAGCCTACGGTAACAATATCAACCATAACACACCTACCGCCCTTGGCTTTAACAAACTTTGCCCGTTTGATCATTTCTCCAGTCTCCGCGGTAACATTAAAAGCCACCAATTTTCTGGTCTTTGATTTTTTTTCAATCTCTTTTACTTTTTTAAGGGTTCTAACAACTCTTTCTTTAAAAGGGTTAAATTTCTGATTGGTAAGATTTTCATCATCTTTAACCAAATCTGCTCCATTTTTAAAAACCTGAAAGGAAACTTCGGCGTGTTTGGCCGCCGATAGACCCATTTTAGGTTTAATAATCACCCCAATCAAAGGCCGCTTTTTTACTCCGGTAATTCTTCTAATCCCTTCAATACCAAACTTTGGGCCGGGGAAACTTTTTATATAATCATCGGGAAATTTAAGATCAATAAGCTTTAATTTTGTTATTTCTTTAAGAGAATAAATATTGCCGGCTACGGAAGAAAGTAACTGGGGAATATTATTCCCCTCAAATAAAGCTAAAGGATAAGCCACCTTTACCCGGTTATATTTAAACGAAATCTCATAAACTCTGGCCGCCAATTTTTCGAATTTTTTTTTGTCCATTGTCCCTACTTTTGTCCAGGTGCCAATTGATGATTCTGAAGCCAGGGCGGCGGCCGCTTGTTTTTCGGATAAAGTTGATTCAATATAAAAATCAGCCAAAATATATTTATTTTGCGAGTAATTTTTACTTAATTTTATGTAATCTAAATTATACATTCTATTTTAATAAACAAGCGTATTTTTTCTTTAC
>CBDUSL010000023.1:0-11029 GCA_965370265.1 uncultured bacterium
TATTTGACAAATCTTTAACCTTTTGATATATTTTAGGCAAGGATTCCTCGTTTAACATTTTAGAGGTTTTTTTATTGAAAAATTTGGAAAAACTGCTAATATTAAATTAATTCTATGCCAACCATAAACCAATTAGTCAAAAAATCAAGAAGGTCTTCAAAGAAAAAATCAAAAACACCGGCCCTGCAGACCACTTTAAATGTACTTAAAAGGAAAAGAAGGACTTTAAAAAAGGGCGCTCCTTTCAAAAGAGGCGTTTGTGTTAAGGTTACTACGGTTACCCCAAAAAAACCAAACTCGGCTTTAAGAAAAATAGCCAGAGTTCGCCTTTCAAATGGCCAGGAGGTTACGGCTTACATTCCCGGTATTGGCCATAACCTGCAGGAGCACTCTATTGTTATGATACGAGGAGGAAGAGTCAAAGATTTGCCGGGGGTCCGTTATCATATTATTCGCGGCCGTTATGACACTCTGGGGGTAGAAAACAGAAAACAGAGTAGAAGTCTTTATGGCGCCAAAAAGGAGAAGAAATAAACCATGCGTTCAAAACCAGCCACAAAGAGAAAAATTAATCCCGACCCAAAATACAACAGTGTTAATATTGCCAAATTTATCAACCAGATAATGCGGAAGGGAAAAAAATCATTAGCCCAGAGCATTGTTTATAAGAGTTTTGACATTATTTCTGAAAAAACAAAAAAAGACCCTTTGGAAATTTTCGACGGGGCTTTAAGAAATGTAACCCCGGTGCTTGAAGTTATTTCCCGGAGAATTGGCGGGGCAAATTATCAGATTCCCATTGAAGTAAGAGGAGATAGAAAAATCAATTTATCCATGCGCTGGATTATAAAAGCATCCAGAGATAAAAAAGGTAAACCAATGCAGGTGAAATTAGCCGAGGAAATAATTGCTGCTTCCAAAAAAGAAGGTTCAGCAATGGCGAAAAAAGAAGAAATTCACCGTGTTGCTGAATCAAACCGAGCCTTTGCTCACTTCGGACGGAGAAGGTAGGGGATAGATAATAAATATTGAGCGATTGTCCGCCAGAAGCAGATCAGCCTTTGGCTGAAGATATTAAAATAATAATTAATAAACAAAATATATGGAAAACGAATCAAGAGAGAACGAAGCCAGATTATCTAGCTTAGCTGAAGAATCAGCAAGATTGGTTCAAGCTTATCAAAAAACCAGCTCAAATTTTACGGGAGTAAGAAAAGAAGTATCCCGTGATCTTAGAGTTATTGTTGAGCAGATTGAAGAAATTGATCGAGAAAGAGTTTCTGAAGAAGCAAAAAATATTCTTGAAAGTGAGCTCGGAGATCAAGAATAAATAATAAAATTAGTCATTAATTAATTTATATATATTATGGAAAATGAATCAAGGGAAAATGAAGCCAGATTAGCCAGTTTAACTGAAGAAGTAGAAAAATTAGTCGGCGCATATAACGACACTCAAAAAGATGACCGAAATTTTCCTGAAGTAAAAAAAGAAGTGGTGCGTAATCTTAAAATGATTGTTGAAAAAATTGAAGAAATTGATCCGGAGAGAATTTCAGAAGAAGCAAAAAATATTCTGGAAAATGAGCCTGGAGATCAGGAATAAATAATTCAATAAATATTTAAAACTAAATAAATTGTTTTAATTATGCCCAGAGAGTATCCTTTAGAAAAAATCAGAAACATCGGGATTATTGCCCATATTGACGCCGGTAAAACAACAGTTACCGAGCGTATTTTATATTATACCGGTAAAAAACACAAAATTGGCGAAGTTCATAAAGGTGAAGCAGAAATGGACTGGATGGAACAAGAACGTGAACGGGGAATTACCATTACCTCGGCGGCAACTACTTGTTTTTGGAAAAATCATCGGATTAATATTATTGATACTCCCGGACATATTGATTTTACCGCTGAAGTACAGCGTTCACTGCGTGTTCTTGACGGCGGGGTGGTGGTTTTTGACGGAGTAGCCGGAGTAGAGCCCCAATCAGAGACAGTTTGGCATCAAGCTGAAAAATTCAAAATACCCCTGATTTGTTTTGTAAATAAAATGGATAGAATGGGCGCTGATTTTTATTTTGATTTGGATACTATTCATGACCGGTTAAGCAAGAATGCGGTGCCAATCCAGCTACCAATTGGAGCCGAAGAAAATTTTCTGGGAGTAATTGACCTTTTTGAAATGAAAGCCCGTATTTATAAAGATGAAATGGGTAAAGAATGGGAAGATACGGATATTCCTGATGATTTGAAAGAAAAAGCCGAAGAATATCGGCACAAAATGATTGAAACTATTGCTGAACAGGATGATGAGCTTCTGCACAAATATTTAGAAGGTAAGGAACTTTCCAATGAAGAATTAAAAAAAGTTTTGCGTCAAGCAGTTATTGATCACGAACTTTTTCCTGTTATGTGCGGTTCAGCTTTAAAAAACAAAGGAGCTCAATTTCTCTTGGATGCCATTAATGAATTTTTACCTTCCCCGATTGATATTCTCCCGGTTAAAGGGTTTCATCCAAAAACCAAAGCAGAAGAAAAAAGAAAAGCAGATGATGCGGAGCCTTTTTCCGCCCTTGCCTTCAAAGTAGCGACGGATCCTTTTGTCGGTACCCTAACCTTTTTTCGAATTTATTCAGGTAGTTTAGAAGCCGGTTCTTATGTCTTAAATACCCGTACCGGAAGAAAAGAAAGAGTTGGCCGTATTGTTCGAATGCACGCTAATACGAGAGAAGAAGTAAAGGAAGTTTACGCCGGTGAAATTGCGGCCGCAGTTGGCTTGAAAGATACGGCAACCGGCGATACGCTTTGTGATGAAGGGCATCCCATTATTTTGGAAAACATTGAATTTCCGGAGCCGGTAATCTCCGTAGCGATTGAACCGAAAACAAAAGCCGATCAGGAAAAAATGGGAATGGCTCTTTCAAAACTGGCCCAAGAAGATCCGACTTTTAAAATAAAAACTGACGAAGAAGTAAATCAGACCATTATTTCCGGCATGGGCGAACTTCACCTGGATATTCTGGTTGACAGAATGAAGCGTGAATTTAAAGTGGAAGCTACTGTCGGTAATCCCCAGGTGGCCTACAAAGAAACAGTTTCGACATTGGCGGAAGCTGAAGGAAAATATATTAAACAATCCGGCGGCCGCGGCCAATATGGCCATTGTTTTCTTAGGGTAGAGCCCCAGGAAAGAGGCAAAGGTTATGAATTTATCGATGCGGTAAGGGGCGGTAATATTCCCAAAGAATATATTCCGGCGATTGAAAAGGGAATTAAAGAAGCAATGGATAACGGTGTTCTCGCCGGATACCCGTTAGTTGATTTAAAAACAACTGTTTTGGACGGCTCTTATCATGATGTTGATTCTTCCGAATCTGCTTTTAAAATCGCCGGTTCAATGGCCCTTCAGGCCGCGGTGAAAAAAGCGAAACCCGTTTTGCTTGAACCCATGATGAAGATTGAGGTGGTAACACCGGAAAAATATATGGGTGATGTTATCGGTGATTTAAACGCAAAAAGAGCCCAGATTAAGGAAATGGCTGACCGTGGAAAAATGAAACTAGTCCACGCAGATGTTCCTCTTGGTTCTATGTTTGGCTATGCCACCACTCTTCGCTCTATGTCCCAGGGCCGTGCCTCTTACTCAATGGAATTTTCACACTACCAGCCAGTTGCTCCAAATATTGTTGAAGAAATAATAGAAGGCAAGAAAAAATAACTCAATGATTAAAGGGATATCAGAAAAAAATAAAATAATAAAACTTTCCGTTCTCGTCACTGTAGTTCTGGTTTTGGGGATTGGGGGGTTTTTTTATTTTAACTCAGGTGAAAAGGAAGAGACAGTTAAAAAAGAACCTTTCAGGGTTAATTTTTTTGATTCCATTGGTAAAGAAGTTGAAGATATTGACGAAATTGGGAAAGAAGCAAGATTTGTTTTTAACAAAAGGGAAGTAACCGGTTTTACCGACCAAAACAACAATATATATTCGACAAAACTTTTTATTACGGATGGTCGCGGTAATAATTTTTTTAATTTTTATGAAACTGATGACCTTACCTTTGAAATGTCTTATTCTTATATTGAAGACCAGGTTTTAATTCTAACCGAATTCGGCCTTCAGGATAATCGAGTGGTTGATCTTGAAGGAGAAATCAATTCAGAAACTTTTATTCCTCCAGTCGGTTTCGGCACGGATTTTATCGTTTCGCAGGACGAAAAAATGATTGGTTATATCGAAAATAAATCCCAGGTTAATATTGGCAGTGAACTAAGCTTTGATTTCAGCTACCTTCTAAAAATAAAAAATATTGAAACAGAAGAAATCATAGAAATTGATCCAAAAAATATTAAACATATCGAAGTTGAGTACAGCCAGTTTCTGCCGGTTGGATTTTCAAAAGATAATAAAAACTTTTATGTTTTTGCTTCACAGTTTGGCATGGATATAGGCTATCATAACCCTAATGGATTATATGTTATTGATCTGGCAACCAAAAAAATAGAAGAAATTTATTATTCATCTATTGAAGATGTTGAAGAAAAGGATTTACTTGTTCTCTTGGGAGTTTTCCCCGAACATGGATTTGCTTTGGTTAACCGCGGACCCCAGCTTTCTGAAGGTGAAAAAACTATTCTTCGCACTCAGCTTCAAAAACTTGACTTAAAAACCAAAAAATTTACTGATATTTATAAAGATGAAAACAATGATTTTGTCGGTACTGGCGGAAAAATTCTTTCTCCCGATGGACAAAATATTATTTTGCTAAATGAAGCTTACTATGACCATGGGCTCAGTCTTTATAGTTTGGAGGCCAAATCCAAGAAAAAATTAACTGAAAGAGGTGAATTTTTGGCCTGGCTGGATGATTCAGAAACATTTATATACTTAATTTACACAACTTCTGAAAATACGGAAGAGGGAATTATTCAAGGCATTGAACTTCATTCGCTTAATATCAAAACAGGCGAAGATTACAAAATTTATACCCAAAATTCTTTGGACGAAGGCACTGGTCTGAATAATATTGGAGATAAATTTTACTCATTTATTGGCTCATTTTAGGCAAAAAATCTTATCCACATAGATGGGGATAATCGAGTAATTATTGAAGTAATGATTACTGATAATTAGATTTTTTTCGCTAATTTTAGCTAAAAATTGATAAAATAATTAAAATTGCTTTATCCCCCCCCTTGTCAAAGATTAAAAATATTGCTATAATCGATATTGCAATTTTATGAGAATTGGTTTAGAATAACTAAAATAATTTATTACGCATTTATTTGCGCTTATTTGAAAGGATAAAAAAAATGGCAGAAAAATTCGAGAGAAATAAACCTCACATAAATGTTGGCACTATTGGTCATGTTGACCATGGTAAAACTACCTTAACGGCGGCCATTTTAAAGGTTTTAAAAGAAAAAGGCATGACCGCTCAATCCAAGGGGGTTGATGAGATAGATAATGCACCTGAAGAAAAAGAAAGAGGCATTACTATTGCCACTTGTCATGTTGAGTATGAGAGTGAAAAGCGTCACTATGCTCATATTGACTGTCCTGGCCATGCTGATTATGTCAAAAATATGATTACCGGCGCGGCTCAAATGGACGGTGCTATTTTAGTTGTTTCCGCGGCTGACGGTCCTATGCCCCAGACCCGTGAACATATTCTCCTGGCTCGCCAAGTTGGCGTCCCTTCAGTTATTGTTTATTTAAACAAAACTGACCAGGTTGAAGATAAAGAACTTATTGATTTGGTTGAAGAAGAAATTAAAGACCTGCTCAAAAAATACGAATTTCCAGGCGACGAAACTCCGATTATCAAAGGTTCCGCCTTAAAAGCTTTAGAAGGTGATGCAAAAGCCCAGGATTCTATCATGGAATTAATAAAAGCTTTGGACGAATTTATACCCGAGCCAAAAAGAGACGTTGATAAACCTTTTCTTATGCCGATTGAAGATATCTTTTCCATTGAAGGGCGTGGTACTGTTGTGACTGGCCGTATTGAACGTGGTATTGTGAAAGTTAATGAAGAAATTGAAATTGTTGGTCTTGGTGAAACCAGAAAAACAGTAGTCACCGGCGTGGAAATGTTTAATAAATCTTTAGATGAAGGCCGAGCTGGAGATAATGCCGGTATACTTCTTCGCGGTACCAAAAAAGAAGAAGTGGAAAGAGGCCAGGTTATCGCTAAACCCGGAACAGTTACTCCTCACACTGAATTTGAATGTCAGGCTTATATTTTAAAGAAAGAAGAAGGCGGAAGACACACCCCATTTTTTAAAGGCTATAAACCACAATTTTATATCAGAACTACCGATGTTACTGGTGAAGTTGAATTGCCGGATAAAGCGGAGATGGTAATGCCTGGTGATGAGGTAAGTCTTAAAGTTAAGCTTAACAAAGCTATAGCTCTGGAAGAAAAACAAAAGTTTGCCCTTCGTGAAGGCGGGCACACTGTTGGAGCCGGAGTAATAACCAAGATAATTAAGTAAAAAGACCTAACTTATAAAAATTTCGATCCTTTATCATGCCAACCAAAAAAAAATCACAAAGCGATCCCGCTGAGGTAAAAAAAGAACAAGAAGAAGTTCATCAAAGAATACGAATAAAGATACGAGCCTACGATCATAAAATTATTGATCAATCCACTCGGACAATAATCGATACAGCTTATCGGTCCGGGGCAACAGTAAAAGGCCCTGTCCCTCTGCCTACGGAAAAAAGCAAATACACCGTTAACCGTTCTTCTTTTGTTCATAAGGATTCTCGGGAACAGTATGAGATGAGAATTCATAAGCGTCTTATAGATATCATTGATCCTACTCCTAAGGCTGTTGATGCTCTGATGAATTTAAACCTCCCGGCTGGCGTGGACGTCGAAATAAAAATGTAGATTAAAACTTAATATAAAAGAGTGAATAGGTTCTCGGGATGAAAATAGCTCTAGCTTGATAATATGAGTTAATCCCTGGATAACGATTTGCTGGCGATAAAAACCGAGTCTTTTTAGTTTTTCTTTCTAGCAATCTCGGTTTTTTGATTAAAAGATAAAATTAATTCAATCCATGAAATTTATTATCGGTAAGAAAATAGAAATGACCCAAATCTTTGATGGTGAAGGAAATGTAATTCCGGTAACCAAGATTTTAGCTGGCCCCTGTTTTGTCAGCCAGGTCAAGACTGAAGAAAAAGACGGCTACAATGCGGTTCAGCTTGCCTTTGGCAAAAAAAAGAAAATCAAAAAATCTCTTGCCGGCCATCTTAAAGAAATAGGCAACTATACTACCCTTAAAGAATTTAGAGCTAAAGATACCCCTTCTTTAAAAAGAGGTGAAGAAATAAAAGCAGCGATTTTCGAAGAAGGTGAAATTGTAAATGTAACCGGTTTTTCAAAAGGAAAAGGTTTTCAAGGCGTTGTTAAACGCCATGGTTTTAAAGGTTTTCGGGCCACGCACGGCAATAAGGATCAGCTTAGGATGCCCGGATCAATCGGAGCGACAGGACCGGCTAAAGTTTTTAAAGGCACCCGCATGGGTGGACGTATGGGACATGAACAGGTAACTGCGGTAAATTTGGAGATAATAAAAATTAATCAGGATAAAAATGAAATTTTTATTGAGGGAGCTGTTCCCGGGCCAAGAAATGAAATTTTGAAAATAGTAACCACCGGCAAAAAGGTAGAAAGAAAAAAAGAAGAATCGAAATCTGATAAAAAGTCCGCCCAAGGCGCCACGCCAAAGGACGGGCAGGGATCCGCCTCTGGCGGAAAAAATAAAGATGAAGTAAAAGAAGAAAATAAGAAGGCGTAAATTAATATTATGATTAAAGCAGAAGTGATAAATAAAGAAGGTACGAAAGTGGGAGAAGAAAAACTTGAACCCAAAATTTTTGACATTGAACCAGACGCCAGCTTGATTCAGCAGGCCATTGTTACTCAGTTGGCTAACAGGAGAAGTGTTATTGCTCATACTAAGATACGTTCCGAAGTAAAAGGCGGCGGACGTAAACCCTGGCGCCAAAAAGGAACCGGTCGGGCCCGACATGGTTCAATCCGTTCGCCAATCTGGAAAGGCGGCGGAGTAACTTTTGGTCCCCGTAATGTCAGAAACTTCAGCAAGAAAATGAATAAAAAAGCCCGGCAAAAAGCCCTTTTTATGGCTCTTACCGACAAAGTTAGAAATAAGAATATTATTTTAATTGATAATTTAAAACTAGAGAAACCAAAGACCAAGGAATTTACAGAGCTTACCAAAAATATTCCCTTAGGAAAAACTTTTTTAACCATATTGCCTTCTACTGATTTATCTATTATAAGAGCTTCAAATAATATCAAAAAAACCAGATGTATTAGGGCCGACAGTTTGAATGTATATGATGTGGTTAAGTATGAGAAAATTTTTATGCCAAAAAAAGCTCTAGCCGTAATTACTAAAACTTATTTAAGTTAAAAATATGGGATTATTTGATAGATTTAAAAAACCGAAAGCAGACAAGGCTTCACAAAAAGAAACTAGCCGCATTGACAAGAAAAAAGATCAGGAAAAGATAAGAAAACAAAGAGAAGAAGATATAAAAAAGCGCCAGTTTCAGGCTGTGGGTTCTACGGGTGCCGCTCCGAAAAAAGAAGAAAAGACAAAAGAAAAAGATAAGAAATCAGAAGAAAAAAAGAAGCCGACTAAAACCGAAACTGGTATCGCTCCCAGAATAATTGTTCGGCCGATTATTACGGAAAAAGCGACTGAGTTAGGCATTTATAATAAATACGCTTTCGAGGTTAGCTCCAGAGCAAATAAAATTGAGGTAAAGAAAGCTATTTATGATTTATATGGTGTTCGTCCGATAAAAATAGGTATAATCAATGTGAGGGGCAGGGCTGTCCGTTATGGCCGATCTACCGGTATGACTAAAAGCTGGAAAAAAGCGATTATCACCCTAAAAGAAGGCGATAAAATAGATATTAATGTATAATTATGGGTATTAAGAAATACAAACCAACTACTCCCTCAAGGCGTAAAGCTTCTGCCTTAACCTTTGAAGAAATTACCAAGAAAAAACCGGAAAAATCTTTGATTGAAGTAAAGAAAAGAGGGTCCGGAAGAAGCAAAGGTAAAATAACTGTCCGCCATCGAGGTGGAGGAAGCAAACGCCATTACCGTCTTGTTGATTTTAAACGCTCTAAATACGATGTACCGGCGGAAGTAGCTGCTATTGAATATGATCCCAATCGTACGGCCTTTATTGCTTTGATCGAATACGAAGACGGCAAAAAAAGTTATATTTTAGCTCCTCAAGGCATAAAAGTCGGTGAAAAGATTATTTCTTCACGTAAAAAAATTGAAGTAAAAATTGGCAATCGCACCTCTTTAAAAAATATTCCTCCAGGTTCAGTTGTTTATAATGTTGAACTAAAACCGGGTCAAGGCGGACTGATTGTCCGTTCTGCCGGTTCCTCGGCCACTCTTATGGGAGTGGAAGGAGATTACGCCCAACTTAAGTTGCCCTCAACTGAAATTCGCCTTGTTCCCAAGGAAGGAATGGCAACCTTTGGACAGCTTTCAAACGTTGACCATGGAAATGTCCGGCTTGGAAAGGCCGGAAGAAAAAGATGGCGCGGTATCCGTCCTACTGTTCGGGGTAAAGCGATGAATCCGGTTGACCATCCTCATGGTGGTGGAGAAGGGGGATCTCCTATTGGATTAAAGCATCCCAAGACTCCCTGGGGTAAACCAGCTTTGGGTTATAGAACCAGAAAAAAGAAAAAACAATCAAATCGTTATATTATAAAAAGAAGAAAGAAATAAAAATATGTCTAGAAGTTTAAAAAAAGGCCCATTCACTGATCCAAAATTACTGAATAAAGTCAGTAAGCTTAAGGTTGGCGATAAAACAACCATTAAAACCTGGTCCAGGGCTTCTGTCATTACCCCGGAAATGGTTGGTTTCACTTTTGGGGTCCATAATGGCAAAGACCACATTTCTGTTTTAATCTCCGAAAATATGGTTGGTCACAAACTTGGAGAATTTTCCCCTACTCGTAAGTTTGTCAGGCATGGGGGACGAATGCAGAAAGAAGCAGAACAGGCCGCCGCTGAAATCGCCAAGAAAGAGCATCAAACTGATACAGAAAGTAAATAAAAAACATGGAAGTTAAAGCAAAATTAAGATATTTAAGAATTTCTCCCCGCAAAGTGAGGCTGGTTATTGATTTAATTCGGGGACTGGATACACAAGAAGCGATTGAACAGCTTAATTTTATGCCTAAAAGATCAGCTCTGCCTGTTTTAAAACTAATAAATTCTGCAGTAGCTAATGCAGAGAATAATTTTAAACTTAAAACAGATAATTTATATATTAAAAAGATTACCGCTGATGAAGGACCTAAACTGAAAAGATGGAAACCCAGAGCTTTTGGACGGGCCACTCCTATTCTGAAGAGATCAAGCCATATTACTTTGATTTTAGATGAAAGAGAAAGTGATACAAAGAAAACTGGAAAAAAAGAAAAAATAGAAAATAAATTAGACTCGAGTCAATCCAAAAAAAAGAAAGAACAACTAAGTTCAAAAGATTTAAAAAAAGAAAAGAAAATGAATCACCGCAAAGCGGGATTCCGTTCGCGGGAAAAGGCCGAAAAATCAACTAAAAATTCCAACAAGGGCTCTTTAAGAAAGGGAAAGAAATAAAATGGGACATAAAGTAAATCCAAAAATATTTCGTATCGGTATTACTCAAGACTGGAAATCAAAATGGTTTTCCAGAAAGAATTATCAGGTTTATCTGGAACAGGATGTTAAGATCAGAAAATTTCTTAGAAATAAATTAAAAGAAGCCGGTCTTTCTGATATTGAAGTGGAGAGATCTGCAAATAATATTATTATAAATATATTTACCTCCAAACCAGGCGTTGTAATTGGACGGGGCGGAGCTGGAGCTGAAGATCTTAGAAAACAGATAAAAGAAAAAGTGATAAAAAAACCAAAAATATCTGTTAAAATAAATATTAAGGAAATTCAAAAACCAAA
>CBDUSL010000024.1:0-10796 GCA_965370265.1 uncultured bacterium
TCTTTTGGCCAGGGTATTACCGCTACCGCTTTACAGATGCTTAATGCTTTTGGCGCGATTGCCAATAATGGTATACTTATGAAGCCATATATTGTTGATGAGATTGTCAAAGCGGACGGTTTTTCGGTAAAAACAGAACCGGAGCAGATAAGACAAGTGATTGCCCCCCAGACAGCGACCACACTTTCAGCCATGCTGGTTAATGTGGTGGAAAATGGCCATGGCGGCCGGGCGGGCGTAGAAGGGTATTTTGTGGCCGGTAAAACCGGAACCGCCCAAGTGCCAAAAAAAGATGGAGTCGGTTATGATAATAATCATACTATCGGCACATTTGCCGGCTTTGCGCCCGCTTCTGACCCAGAATTTGTGATGTTGGTTAAGATTGACCGGCCGCGCGATGTCCAATGGGCCGAGAATTCGGCGGCCCCTCTTTTCGGTGAAGTTGCCAAATTTTTACTAAATTATTTTGAGGTACCTCCCTCAAGGGATATTCAAGAATGAAAAGAATAATGATAAAAATCTTGGAGAAAAAACTTCGTTTTTTTGCTAAAAGAATTATTAAAAAATACCAGCCGGATATTATCGGGATAACCGGTTCTGTCGGCAAAACATCGACTAAAGAAGCAATTTATACCGTTTTGTCCGGCAAATTTTCCTGCCGGCAAAGCTTAGGCAATTATAATAATGAAATCGGTGTCCCTCTCACTATTATTGGCCATGTTTCCGGAAAAAAATCTATTTTTGGCTGGCTGGCTGTTTTTTGGCAGGCAATGCGGCTCATTGTTCTTAAGTGCGGCTATCCTAAAATATTGGTTCTTGAACTGGCCACCGATAAGCCAGGGGATATTAAATATCTGACTGACTTTATTAATCTAAAGGTGGGAATTGTTACGGCCGTAGCCCCGGTCCATACTGAATTTTTCAAAACACTGGAAAATATCGCCAATGAAAAATCAATCGTTATTTCTACGTTGCCAAAAGATGGTTTTGCTCTGATTAACGCTGACGATGAATTAGTCCTGCCGATGAAGGAAAAAACTAACGCTACTATATCTACTTATGGGCTTACAGAAGAAGCGGAAGTTAAAGCAACTGATATTAAACTAAGTTACGGTGATATTACTCCGATTGATGGTTTAAAAAGAAAAACTATTCGGGGCTTAAGTTTTAAAATTAAGTATGACGGATCTAAGGCCCCTTTTTATCTTCCGGGAGTTTTAGGTGAACATCAGGTATATACGGCCTTGGCTGCTACCGCTGTTGGTTTAGCTTACGGCCTTAATCTGATAAGTATTTCCGACCGGCTTAAAGAATTTAAATCGCCGGCTGGAAGAATGAATTTAATTCAAGGTATTAAAAATACTTTAATTATTGATGACAGTTACAACTCTTCGCCCAAAGCTGCTTTGGCAGCATTGGAAGTTCTTGAAAAAATAAATCTTGGCGAAGATATTCCCGGTGAAATAAAGCCAGATGCGATAGAAAAATTGCCGCGGGGAGGCAAGCGGTTTTTGAAATTTGCCTGCCTGGGTGATATGGCTGAACTGGGGGAGTTTACCGAGGAAGGGCACGCTCTGGTTGGCCAGAGAGCGGTGGGCGTGGCTGATATTTTAATTACGGTAGGAGAAAAATCCAAGACTATCGCTAAAGAAGCTTTAAAACGGGGCATGCACGAAATGCAGATTTTTTCTTTTGACTACGCGGAAGAAGCGGGCCGTTTTCTTCAGGATCGGATTCATAAAGGTGATGTTATCTTAATCAAAGGCTCCCAGGTTTCCCGCATGGAAAAAGTGGTTAAAGAGGTAATGGCTGAGCCTAGAAGGGCAGAAGAACTTTTGGTGCGTCAGGGCGAAGACTGGCAATAAAAATACAATAACAGAAATTAATCCTTTTTTAAGGCTTTTTTTATTGACAAAATAAAAAATAAGTGCTTAAGTAGGGAGAAGCTCTTTTACAAAAAACGAAAGGAAGAAGAAATGAAACTGGAAGAAAGACCGGTTATTGACGGAATTATGGGAGTATTTGTGAAATTTCTCCAAATGGCTTTGCCGGAAATCGGTATAAGCGCCATTAGTCTCCGGGTTTATGATAGCGAGTATGATAACCTTATTCTTTTTGGTCAGACAGGATTTAAGTATCCTGAAGAAAGACGGCCGGTAGTTCCTGTTAAAGGAACGATAGCCGGAAGACTTTACCAAGAAGGAGAAAAAAGGTATATCACTATTGGAGAAGGAAAATACTTTACGTCGCAAGATCTCACTCTGGCCGAAAAGGAAAAACATGTTTCACTTTTGGCCGGTTCCTTAACCTATCTCGGGCGGGGAATTGGCACCGTTCAGGCTTATACTCAGAAGAACTACCAGGAATGCCAGACGGAAAAACTTGATATGGTAATGGGACATCTCATGGAAATCTCTTCACGCTTTGTCCGCTCATACTTGGAAGATGAGTTTTTACTTGAAGTCCAGGAAGAATTGACTGGGACAAATCCCCGAGGCGGATTTTCTCACATGGCTAGAGTAATCAGTGAACTTTTTGACACTACAGGCGTGGTAATCTATTATCGTTCAGACGATGACCACGTTAAACTCATCGCTGGTTTTAGTGAGAAGGAAATTCCTTCACATGGCATTGGTCAGGAATTTAAAATCTCTAAAAACGGGGAATTTAACCTGGAGTACCTTGAAGAGGTAATCAGCAAACGGAAAACAATGATTTTTCAGGGACATGACGAGAAACTAAATTCAATTCATGCGATCATGCATTTTCAGAAAACTCAGTCCATTATGGTCGCTCCAATCGTCGTGGAAGATTATGTCCAGGGGTTTATTGTCGTCAATCAGAGTGACAGCCGGCCTGGTTTTACACCCGAAGAAGTCACCCTTATTGAGAGGATTGCCCTTAAAGCTTCCCAGGCCTTGAGTATGATCAGGCTCCAAAAACATCTTTCTGCCTGTCAGGCTTCCAATGTTACTTCAGATGTTGTTGCGGAGATAAGACATACTCTGCGCAATGCTATTGTTCCTATTTATAATTATGCCGAACAGTTAGCCGCTGACGAGAGTTTGTCAGAAGAGGCTAAAAGGAAGGCAGACATTGTTGTCGAGGAGGCCAATAAGCTCAACGAACAGCTGGAGATTATTGAAAATCTTTACACCGACGAAGAAAGGATAGAAAAGAATTATTTTAATCTTCCTGGATTCCTCGAACAGATGATAGGGAGTTGGCAGAACAGGGCCCACGGATACGGTTGTGAGATAAACCTTACTATCCATCAGAAAGAAAGGAATATTTACGGCAATCAGACTATTCTCATCAGAGCTCTTGAAAACTTGATTATCAATGCGCTCGAAGCGATGAATACAGGGCAAACCCTGGAAATTGATTTTAAGATTTCTCGTAAAGGTAACTCGGTTATCACTCTTAAAAATCCAGGAGAAATAAATCATCAGGATGTTTTACCCAAAATATTTAATCCCAGGTTTACAACCAAAGAAGAAGGCAATGGGCTGGGCTTGCCGATTGCCAAAAAAGATATTGCTCTTCACGGAGGAGAACTTTCCTGCGAAGTAAGCGAAGGCTTTACTATTTTCAGAATAGTTCTTCCTAAACAGAGAAGGGAAAATTAAGCGCTCTTTACCGCCCTTAGTAAGATGAGGGCGGTTTTTTATTTGACATTATTATTTCTTAAGGGCATAATAATATAAGCCGTCTTAGTAATTATGCGCCGTCTTATGTCTAAGAGAAAAAAAATATTACTGATTTTCTGCGGAGGAACCACTTTGTTTCCGGACAAGGTGGCGGTTCGTTCTGTCCATAAAAAGTCAGATATTATTCCCTGGATGAAAAATGTATCCGAGATTAAGATGATGGCGGAAGTGGATACTTGCTTCATTTTCGGCGGCGAAGCTTCGGACGTCGGGGCAGGGCAATGGAGCGCTCTGGCCGAAACAATTAAAAAAAATTACGCTAAGTATGACGGCTTTGTTATCACCCATGGGATAGAAACTCTTCCTTATACCGCGGCCATGCTTTCTTTTATGCTTCAGAATCTTGGCAAGCCGGTTATTCTTACCGGTTCTCCCATCCCTTCAAAAGAAGAAGCCTCCGCCGAAATTCTCCAGTCTATTTTTAAAAACTTCAGGGGTCTTGGAGTCAAGGCAAATTTAATTAATGCCACTCAAGTAGCCATTTCCGATATCGCCGGAGTTTTGGTAATTTTTGGCAGCCGAATAATCTCCGGCACAAAAGCGGAAGGGCTTTCTTTATATTCCGATGATAAGGAAAAAGAAAAGTATAAAGTGATTGGTAAAATTGATTTTGGACTTACTCTTTATGATGTAAAAGCAAAAAGAAATAATAAAAAACCGTTTATTAAAGAATCGGTTGATCCTAAAGTTTCTATTTTTGACTTTCATCCGGGCATGGATACTTCTCTTTTAAAAAATATCCTGGAAAAGGATGTCCACGGTCTTATTATCAAAACCCAGTCCACCAGTTTTTTTCCGGAAGCGGTTTATGCCATGCTTAAAAAAGCCCTCAAAAATAAAATCCCCATTGTTATTTACTCAACTGGAGGATTTAAGCGGGTTAAAGAGGGGGATTTTATTTATGTAGAAAATATGAATTTAATTACCACGGTAGTTAAATTGATGTGGATTTTAGGCCAAACTAAGTCTATGAAGACAGTTAAAAAAATGATGGCTACAGACTACACCGGGGAGATTAATAACGTTTAAAGATATGAAGGTATACTTTTTTGGCAAGAAAACAGAAAAAAAGAAAATTAAAGATAATTATGATTTGATTATTAAGACTTTGCGCACGGCCGAAGCGGACCTTTATACTAATTTAAAAGAGAGGTCCTTGCCGGATGATCTGGCCGAGGTAAGGGACGCAGGTGGACTGGTTCTTGATGAAATGGATGCTTTTATAATAGAGGGCACCGAAAAATCCTCTGAAATCGGATATCTTCTGGCCATGGCTATTTCTCAAAAAAAACCTACTCTTTATCTTTATGAAAAAGGTTCAAGCTCACAGGATATTTTAAAATATCTTTCCTCAAAGAACATTCCCCAAACTATGCAGGTTAATAACTACTCTAAGAAAGATCTGGAGAAACAGGTAATAAATTTTTTAAAGACGATCAAGGGGAAAAAAATCAAGGAAGTGCCCCGGATTAAGTTTACTCTTCGCATTACTCCTTCTATAGAACAATATTTATATTACAAAACTCATAACACTAAAAAATCAAAAGCGGACTTTCTGCGCGAATATGTAGAAAAGATGATGGAGATGGATGAGGATTTTCAGAAGTTTTTGAGGAAGGGGGAGTAGGTCGAGATATTGTGATGATATTTAAAGAATAATAAATATGAATAGTATGAGTCCAGAGGATTTGAAAAATCTAGTCAAAGAAATTGTTGCTCAGGCAAATAGTTTTAAAAATACTCTCGTCAAAGAAAACGTACCAGTAAACTACGCCTGCATTTTTTCTCAAAGTGAGGAAGAATTTAAGATGTTACTTGAGGCTACTTTGCAGTTAGGAGGAAAAGTCGTGATAAAAACACAGGCAGGGCCAGTGTTTCAAATTGATCCTTTGTTAACTATCGCTGGAAATTTACAATTGCTCAAAATTCGCAAACCTGATCCAAAGAGGCCTGAACGCGGAGACGCCGATTTTACTCTCCAAAATTATGATCAGTTTAAAAAAGAGAATCTTTCTAGGCCGGACCTTAATCTTATTAAAAGAGATAATTTTGAAATGATTGAAGCGATAAGCCCCGATTATAATGTTCTTGTGTATTTTTCAAACCCTCCTTTAGATAGGCAGCTTGGCCTTGAGTAAATAATTTATAATATGGCAAATAATTTTACTGGAGCAATTATTGAAGAAAGTCCTGAAAATTTTGATGTAATAATTATTGGCGCTGGTCCTGCTGGTTTAAAATGTGCAGAAACTTTGGGGAATTCAAATAAAAAAGTTTTAGTTCTTGAAAAAAATTCTGAAATTGGTCCTAAAGTTTGTGCAGGGGGATTAACCGGAAAAGACATTGAATATCTAAATTTACCCTATAATTTAATTGATTTTCAATATAATAGAATAAGGTTGCACGTTAATAATACTTTTTCGATAATTAAGCATAAAAATTATTTTACTCATACAATCGATAGAAAAAACTTAGGTCAATGGCAACTTAAGAAATTAAAACAATACAAAAATATTGACATTCGGACAAACTCTAGAGTTTCAAAAATCGAAAAAAACTGCATTATTGTTAATGATAAAAAAATATCATATAAAATTTTAGTTGGAGCTGATGGTTCAACGTCTATTGTAAAAAGATATCTTAAAATTAAATCTAAGCATATTGTTATTGCATTTCAATATATTGTCCCAACAAATAAATATAAAGAATTTGAGTTTTTTTTCGATTCAAAATTATTTTCTGCATGGTATGCTTGGATTTTTCCTCATAAAAATTATGTTTCAATAGGATGTGGATGTAATCCAAAAATTCTTTCTTCCAAGAAATTAACAAATAACTTTCAAATATGGCTTGATAAAAACAAAATAGATATTTCAAAAGGAAAGCATGAAGCATTTATGCTCAATTTTGATTATCAAGGATATCAATTTGAAAATGTATTTTTAATTGGAGATGCCGGAGGATTTGCTTCTGGATTAAGTGGGGAAGGGATATATCAAGCCCTGGTTTCTGGTGAAGAAGTGGGGAAAATCATTATTAATCCAAGTTACAAATCGAAGAAGATAAGGGATTTACTTAAAATCAAGGAAAAGCATAATCAGTTGATGAGTTTTTTGATTAAATGCGGTAAATTTAGAACAATTATATTTTATATTGGAATGCTGTTATTAAAGATTCCATGTTTTAGAAAAAAAGCAATAGATTTTTTAGCTTAAACTTTATCTAAAACAGTTACGGAATAATTATTATTATTAAAAAAAGCCGCTACTTAATTCACGGCTTATGTAAGGACAACTCTATTCGATGAAGTTTTTTTAATTGGCTATACGTTTGTAGACAAAAAACGGAATCATTTTTACAATGATTTCTCTACTCCACCAATTCCATTTTGAACAAGTGTGTGGTTGTTCTGAATCAGAGCAAAACCACTCATCTTCGGGAAATTGCTCGATTTCTCGGCAGACGCTAATTTCAATCGGCGTTCTAGCTTCACGAACAGCATAAGTGAGATCTCTTACGCAACGCCACAAGTGAGGCTTTGCGGGTACAACCCAAAGTTTGGTGAGACCTTTTTGCCAGGCCCAGTATACAGCCCCTCTTGCAATTCGAAGAGTTGGCGGGGGATTACCGGGTTGTTCTTTGGTATATTCTACATTAAGTTCTGCTTCAATTAACACATCAAGTTGAGTGTATATCGGCGCAGAAAGTTCTCGTGCCTTTTGCGAAGCAATTTGAGCAATGCGTCGATTAGACTTTATGGTTGCGGGCAATCCAAAGGCAAAGGCAACAATTCCTACTTTTTCTTTCAAAGAACGCCTCCTTGTAAATTCAAACTTTCGAATTCAACTTATCTTATTAAAAAACTAATAACATGTCAACTTAGTCAAAAAGGTTTTAAAAAGTCTTTTTATATTAATTTTTATCAATACCCTTTTTCTGCTATAATATACTTATGAAAAAGCTATTATTTGTGGCCAGTATTTTCGCCTTATTATTAGCAGGGGGATTACCAGGGAGGGTAGAAGCCCAGGAAAAGTCCTGGTTTTTTGATAAATGGGATGTGGCCATTCAAATTAATGAAGATTCTTCTTTTAAGGCCCAGGAAGCCCAGACTTTTAACTTTACCGGTGATTTTACTTGGGTTACACGAATTTTGCCTAAAACAAAGGGAATTCGATACACTGATATTAAGGTTTATGAAACAGATGGTACAGAATTAACCGGCAAAAATATTGAGATAAGTGAAGACAGTGCTAAAGTTGTTATTCAGTTGAATTTTGATCTCTCTAACACTTCCCACACCTGGATTTTTGAATACACGGTTATCGGCGGAATCGGTTTTTTTACCGATCATGACGAGCTTTATTGGAATGTTGTTTCTGCAAATGACCGGCAAGTAAGAATTGATCAGGCCCAGGCCACCGTCTATCTGCCGGAAGCAGTTGAGGTTGATGATATTCAACAGAAGATATATGTAGGCAGTTACGGTTCAGATCAGGAAACTTTGGATTATACGGCTGGCACAGAAGAGATGAATTTCTTTTCTGAAAACATTTTTCCTTACGAAAATTTTACCATTGTTCTGGGCTGGCCCAAAGGAATAGTGGAATATCCCGGCTATGTTACGGTGAACTCGGAGCCGAAAAACGCGGTGATTAATATTGACGGAGTCCAGGCCTATCAAAAAACACCAGTCGATTTATTGATTGGCTATGATATTTTGCCGGGACAAAGGACAATAGAGCTTAAAAAATTTGGCTATAATACTTTTACGGAAAACATTACCGTTAGCAAAGGGGAAGATAAAGATTTAATCTATGCTTTAGATGAGATGAACTGGTACACAATGGGCCGGGTGGTTTTTTATTTTCTGATGTATCTTTATTTTGCTTCGCCTTTATTTGTTCTTCTTTATCTTTATCTCAAATGGAAAAAGCATGGCCGGGACCCGGGGAAGAAAAAAACTATTATTCCCCAGTATGACCCGCCGGGAAATATTAAGCCGGCGGAAATGGGCACTTTGATTGATGAAAAAGCCGATCTTCACGATATCACGGCTACGATTGTTGATTTAGCCTATCGTGGATACATTCGTATTTATGAGGATGAGGACAAAGCTCTTTTTGGCAAACAAACCAAATACAGGTTTGAAAAACTAAAAGATTTTTCCGGCACCGGTGACTTAAAAGAATATGAGAAGATAATCCTAAAAGGAATGTTTGGCTCAAAAAATATGGTGAAGCTTTCTGATTTAAAAAATAAATTTTATAGTATTCTAAAAGATATTAAAAAATCTCTTTATAAAGATGTTACCACCTTGGGTTATTTTGAAGCAAATCCGGAAACAGTAAGGCATAAATATTTTATAGTGGGAGTGGTTTTTATCGCGGTTGGCTGGATTTTGCTTTTAGTGCCGGCAATCTGGGGTATTTTAATTATTATTTTCGGAGTCTTTATGCCCAAAAAAACGGTTAAAGGAACGGAGGCCAAATGGCATGCCGATGGCTTTAAAATGTATCTTCACACGGCCGAGCGTTTTAGATTGGGTAAAATGACGCCGGAGACTTTTGAGAAATTTTTAGCCTATGCCATGGTCTTTAAAGTGGAAAAAGAGTGGGCAGAAAGGTTCAAGGATATTTACACTGAATCGCCGGATTGGTATGTCGGGTCAGCCGGAGTCAGGGCTTTTGCCGTAACTAGTTTTGCCTCTAATTTATCTTCGGGTTTTAATTCAGTTGTTGCTTCTTCAATGTCTTCATCACCTTCGTCTTCTTCAGGCTTTTCTGGCGGAGGAGGAGGTTTTTCCGGCGGCGGAGGAGGCGGAGGAGGATCAGGTGCTGGTTAGCATGAAACTTTTTGAAATAGAGAAGATTTTTATTTATGTAAATTCCGACGTCTTGAGCTTGTCGTCCTTCGGTAAACTCAGGACGGCCCTGAATGGAATTGAAGGCCGAAAGGTGGAGGAGGTTCCGGCGCAGGATAGTAGTTATTTAAAATAAAAAAAAACGTCCCCGGTGGAGACGTAAAGGTATTCAAAGTTCGACGCCGTTTTAAGCTTGAGATTTTGCCTTCCGAGGTAAATCTTCCCACGCAACTTTCGTTGCCTTTAAGCGAGCATGTTTAACGCTTACTTAAAAGGGCATGATTGATGCTCTTAGGTTTAGTCTCCGTGCACTTTGTGGTCGTCGAAAAATGAATAACACTCTACGAATCACCAGGGACAAAAAAGATCAAAATACTATAAAAATACCTTAGACTAAATTGAATATTTTGTCAAGAGATAATTACAAAATTAGCTAAAATAAGCAAAAATATGGAAATGACCAACGCCCAGTTTTTTATCGTTATTATCGCGGCTTTGCTTATGGGACTGGTTTATCTGGGAGTAAAAAATAAATTTTATTAAAATGCGCCAGTGCCAGCATTGCCAATATAATCTTTCGCCCCTGGCCAGATACTGCGGACAGTGCGGAAAAACGACCGGCTTTGATTTGCCGGTACTTAGGGAATACTCAAAAAAGCCTCTTCACGAGAAAACCGAAACGAGTCTAAAAAGAAAGGGAATGGCGACTTTAAGTATTTTTCTTTTTATATTAATTTTTATTTTTATAGATCTTCTTATTATTGTCAGCTTTTCCCTTAATCATACTATTCCGGGAATCATGTTTACAACTGCTGGATTTGTTTTTATTATTTATTTTATATATAAAGCCAAGCATATCAGGGGATTAGTAAGAAGAGATTTAAATCATCATTGCCCCAAGTGCGGAACCCGTTTTTTGAAAGAGGAAAAATACTGCGAGCAATGCGGGGAAAAACTATAAAAAAAACTCCCCAAAAAAACCATTGTGTACCGATGCAGAGTTTTTTGATTGCGGCTGAGCCCGCGGTTTTATTTCGCGAATCAAGGTGTTTTTGCAATCATTTTACAAAGCTGTCAGTAAACTGAGAGTTTTTGGGGAGGGGTATATCTTAAAGGTGCTTGAGGCATTCTATATTATATCTAATTTTTTGTCAAGACTACGCTAAAGCTTCGGCTTGTAAACAAAAATAAATAATGGCGGAGTTTACCCTCTGGATCCTGAG
>CBDUSL010000025.1:0-10653 GCA_965370265.1 uncultured bacterium
CGCCTCCGTTCGGCCTGAGCTCACGGTCGAAGACTGGCGTGGTTTTTTGATATTAACTAATAACTTGACATAAATATTGAGGTAATTTATAATAGTTAGGTTACCTAATTAATTTTATAAACGCACTGATATGGTAAATAAGAACAGCTTATCAAAAGAATTATTTAATACCTTGCCCCTTGTATTTAGAGAAATTAAAAAATCATTTCTATCTCAAAATATCCCACTTGCTCCTAATCAAATAAAGATTTTACACCTAATCCATTGCCATTCGATTACGGCTAATGAGTTAGCTAAACATTTTAATGTCACCCCACCAACAATGTCCGAGTGTATTGATGGTTTATTAGAAAAAAAATTGCTAAAAAAAGTTAAGTCTGAAAAAGATCGCCGGGTATCTAAAATTACCTTAACTGATTATGGTCAAAAAGAAATGATAAAGGCACGCAAAAAAATAATGCTAGCATTAGACAAAAAACTAAACATTTTAACAACAAAAGAAAAAAAGATATTATTTGAAGCTATAAATATATTGCAAAAAACTTTTTCAACTAATAAAAATTAATAATATGATTAAAGCGAAAAACGTAGTAAAAAATTTCAAAAATGTTGAAGCCCTAAAAGGTGTAGACCTAATGGTTCCCAAAGGATCTATTAAGGCTTTACTGGGTCCAAATGGCGCCGGTAAAACTACTCTTATTAACATTATGGCCACTCTTTCGTCACCAACATCTGGCTCTGTAATGATTGATGGTATTGATGTTTTAAAAAACGCCGACGAAATTAGAAAAAAAATTGGGCTCAGCGGTCAATTTGCCGCTATTGATGAAGATCTAACCGGTTATGAAAATCTATATATGTTTGGTCGTCTTTATCATTTGAGTGATAAAGAGGCTTCAGACCGAGCCAATGAGCTCTTAGTGGAATTTGAGTTAGATGAAGCTGCTCATCGGCCAGCAGAAAATTACTCTGGTGGCATGCATCGACGTCTAGATTTAGCCGCCAGCTTGATTGCCAAACCACCTGTTCTATTCTTAGATGAACCAACCACCGGATTGGACCCTGCCAGTCGAAATAAACTTTGGGAAGTAATCAAAAAACTTGCTGCCCAAGGTACTACTATTTTACTAACCACTCAATATTTAGAAGAAGCTGATTATTTAGCCGATTCTATCGTGGTTATTAATAAAGGAAAAATAATAGCCGAGGGAACATCTGATGAATTAAAATCTCAATCGGGTGGTAATGTGCTCGAATTAATCATTACTAACAAAGATAATGTTTCTCAAGCGATGGCGATATTAAAAGAAATTAATTCTCAACAGATTATTTTTGATGAAGACGAATTAAAATTTAAGGTGCCCACTGATGGAAATGCAAAAGTATTGACAGACGTTGTTAGAAAAATGGATAACGTTAATATCGAAATATCAGACATCCAATTACATCGTCCTACTTTAGATGATGTCTTTATGGCTTTAGTGGGGGAAAAAACTAATTAAAAAATATGAATATAAATAACTTTTTATCGGACACCTGGCAAATTACTAAAAGAAACCTTATCCACTATAAACGATCTCCTCGTTTAATCTTCTTCTCTGCTATTCAGCCTATTATTTTTGTTCTGCTTTTTGCTTATGTATTTGGCGGAGCGATTGATGTCCCAGGCAACTCATATATCAATTTTCTTATCCCGGCTATTATTATTCAAACAGTACTTTTTGGCGCAGTAAATACTGCTGTTGGTTTAGCCGAAGATATGACCAAAGGAATAATAGATCGTTTTCGAACTCTTCCCATGAGCCGATCTGCAGTAATCGCCGGTAGAACGATGGCTGATTCTTTACGTAATATTTTTACTGTTCTTATTATGATTGGTGTTGGGTATGCCATTGGCTTTCGTATTGAACAATCCCTACCAGAAGCACTCGGCGCGATAGCTCTAGCTGTACTATTTGGCTTTGCTATTATGTGGATTATGATTATTGTTGGTTTATCAGTAAAAAAAAGTGAAACCGCCCAAATGGCCGGTATGGTTTTTGTATTTCCCCTTACTTTTGCCAGCTCAGCCTTCGTGCCAACCGCGTCAATGCCAGATGGCCTGCAATGGTTTGCCGAACATAGCCCGGTCACTTACGCCATTGATACATTGCGTGGCTTGATGATCACTGGAAATTATAATGATACAATTTGGTATATGGTGGTCTGGATTGTAGCAATTTCGATCATTGCTTTTCCTCTAGCGGTTCGGAAATATAAAAAAATTAATTAAAACAAGCGCACCCCGTCTGCGGACGAGGGCAAGCTCTTGGGACCTCATCAAGCTCAGCTCGACACATCAAATTAGTTAAATCCCCTTAGAAATTTATTTCTAAGGGGAAAATATTAAATAATTTATTTTTTGCTATCTATTATTTTGCAATCAAGCTTATTTCGTGGACCGTACCTTGACGACTTGGCCATCCAGATCCCTCTACTGCTACGTAGTGAATTGTTACGGGTTTAGGATTAAGGGTCATTAAGTCAAAATCAAAAGTATATTTTTCGTCAGTTGAAACTTTTATTCCATTAGTAGTGCCTGAGCCTTCATCTGGGTCGAGAGTATAAAGTCCCCGCCAAAAAACATGAGTTGGGACTGTTGGGTCTATACCTAAGCCATTATGTTTTATTCCCTCAGTGTCAGTATAGCCAACAGCTACTGATACTGGTGCTTCACGTCCATCCCAGCCTGTACCAGTGAGCTTTTGATCTTGGACAGAAGCAATTAAGTGTAGGTTTAGTTCAGAGTAATCTGATACATCGGTTTCTACATCAGTCATAATTCCTAATCGGGAATTTTCTACACCAGAGGTAAAAGTTACTCCTTCGGTGCCATAAGTTATTTCATCGATATTTTCTGATGAATTAAACCATACTTCTGCATACCAATCGGTAGATGCTTCAGTAAAAGTAATTAGAGGAATTAACTCGTTAGAATTATTTGTTTCAGTGTCATTATCTGTAGCATTATCTAATGCGCTATTAGTTGCTTCATTGCTATTTTCTATATCGGTATCAGACATATCGTCGGTTGTTGACTCATTGGCGATAGTATTGACGGTAGAATTATCAGAATCGTTGTTACTAAAAACAAAGTAAAGAATAGTAGCAATAATTAGAATTAAAATTATTACAATAATTAGAATTAATGAATTGTTCTTTTTTTTCTTTTCTTCTTCCATTTATTTATTATTAATTATTAATGAATTAAGTATATCATATACCTAGAATCTCTCAACACTCCCATCGAGCTAAACTCAACCCACTAAGGATATTGAGGTTACCTTGAATATGTTTTTATATTGGAATCCGGGAAATTAACCGGACAATTTCCGTTTCCACTGGCCAGCTGAATAGTTTCTTCACTCACTAAATTTAAAAATGCCCAAGTATTTGTGTTGTTGTCAAAATAACAGACAGAACTCCCAACCTTAACATCTTTTGGCATAACTTCTGTCCGGTAATCATCCACGCGCGTTATTGTATCTTCCACATTATTTTTGACAATTGTGTATACATTACCGCCTTCCTCGCCAATTGTTATAAACTCACCGGTCATCATCGTATCGTTTTCTCCCAAAAACCAACCGCCGGAAATTGTTCCGGCAATATCGTATGAAGGGTTGCCGCAGCTTTCTGCTTTTACAAATCCAGTGTTATAGTATGTCCCAATTTTTTCATAATACTCACTTTTCAAATCATCTGTATACAAATCGTACGGACATACAGCATGTAACGCTTGATCCCAATCCCATCGCTGGGGGTTAACATGAAAAACTTCAGTATTTTTATCTATTACTAAAAAGTCAAAGGTTTTGGCCTGCTCTGTTCCATCGGTGTACCCCAGAAGCGTCCCCGCCTTAACCTCAACCGAAAGATTATTACTACTACCAGTTGCTCCTGCTGGTTCTGGTTCAGTCGGTGCATATTGTTTCAATTCATCCGAGATTGTGTCTAAGTGATCCAACATAAAAGTTACCCCACAGCCAGTATCAAAATTAAAGCCATATTCTGGATGAGGCGCTTCTGGACCACGATAGGCATAGGCAATAAATGTCAGAGTAGCGTCCATGGGGGCGTATACGGGAACAGTTTCTCCTTCTTTAATATCCAAGTAACTTCGGCCGGGAGAAGCACCGGTAATAGAACCAATTGGTTGAATAGCGTTGATTTTTGAAAGGTCCGTGAACCGATGAGTAAAAACAACATCACAGTCTTCTGGCACAGGCATGCTATTAGTAATATTAGAGTTATTAGTGTCATTTTGAGAAATCGTCAAAGAATCATTTTCACCATTCGTTATAGTATTCTTACTAAAATAATTTCCAATTACCGCCAACAGCAAAAAAACACACATGCCAACCACTATTCCAATTATTAATTTTTTATTTTTCATATATGTATTCTACCATATACCCAAGATCTTGAAAAAACCTCAAATAAATTAGCGAAAATAACCGCTCTCTCCTACCTCACAAGATAAATCCCCAAAAGGGCAGTTTTGTGATATTATAAATATGTGAAAAATACATTTATATTTTTACTAATTTTTATCTTACTAGTAGTAGTTGGATGTACTTCCACTGTAAAAAATTCCAACTCTCATACAAATACTGAATTAATAATTGAAGAAAAAGAGTGTGAAATTAATTCAGATTGCGTTGTTTTTGGAGAAACTGGAGATTGTAATTGTGGTTGTTATAATAAAGAATCCTTGCCTCAAGGGACTGGTGGTGAATGTTTTTGTGCTGCCCCCAATTCTTGTCAATGTATTAATGGAAAATGTGAAGGGGTTTTTTGATACACTGAAGATAATGTTATTAAAAAACTTTCGCCATTGATTTTATTCCTACAATCAGTTAAAATAGCTTGTAATTAATATAAATAATACTCATATGGCAAAAAGACAACACGCCGTGGGCCGACGCCAAAAATCGCATTCCCACAAAACGAAAAAAAGACTGGAAATAAAAAGACTTATGCTTGAGGCCAAAGCCAAAAAAAAGCGTAAGTAAAATTAGTAAGTTTCAAAAAATCATCCTTCGACTCTTGTTTGGGATGGTTTTTTAATATTATTTATCTGCCCGGACAAAATTAACGCTTGTTTCTGCGGTTATGATTAAACGGTCGGCGACGACGATGTTTGGAGCTAAAATTTCTTTTTGGTTTTCGCGGCCTGTCTTTAGACCATTTTTTGCGATCCGGATCTTTAGGCATGGCAATATATTCTTTTATCTCCGGCAATGGCTTGATTGGCAACCGCATACGGACGAGCCGCTCAATAGCAAAAACATCTCTTTTTTGCTCGGGAGCGGCAAACGATATTGCCTTACCGCTCTTACCGGCCCGGGCAGTACGGCCAATGCGATGGACATAGTCCTCGGGATTATCCGGTAAATCAAAATTAATCACCGCTTCTATGTCCTGGACATCAATGCCGCGTGAGGCAATATCAGTCGCTACTAAAATTCTGGTTGATCCGGACTTAAAATCCTTAAGAGCTCTGGTTCGCTGAAACAGCGTTTTATTGGAATGTATTTCTGCCGCTCTATGGCCCATAGATTGTATGGCTTTGGTGATTTTTTTTGCCCCATGCTTGGTTCGGCTAAAAATAAGAATGCGCTGGCGATATTCGGAAAGCAGCTGCTTTAACAAGGAAAGTTTTTGATTTCTAGGCACGATAAACACTTCTTGCTCTATATTTTTAACCGTGGTTCCGGATGGGGCAACTTCTACCCGTAACGGTGATCGCATATATTTTTTAGCCAGCTTAGTTATTTTCTCGGGCATGGTAGCGGAAAAAAGCATGGTTTGCCGCTGGGAAGAGGGAATAACGGCCAGGATTTTTTTGATCTGCGGTTCAAATCCCATATCAAGCATACGATCAGCTTCATCCAATACCAAGATTTTTACCCGGCTAAGATTAACTTTTTTCTGATTAAGAAGATCTATCAACCGGCCCGGAGTAGCTATAATAATATGCGGGTGGTTAGACAGAGCCCTAATTTGCGGACCCACTGTCGCTCCGCCTATTAGAATAGCCGTGCGTAAATTAAAAGTGCGGCCAAGAACTTTTAAAGCTTGGTCTACTTGAGCGGCTAGTTCACGGGTGGGCAAAAGAATCAGCCCAATACCTTTATGATTATGCAAACGCTGAATCATGGGAATACCAAAAGCCATGGTTTTACCGGTGCCAGTTTGGGCAATACCAATAAGATCCTGATCGGCAATAGCGATCGGAATGGCCTGATGTTGTATCGGTGTAGGTTTGTGAAAATTCAATTTTTGCAATTGGTTTATTATGCTTGGAGCGATACCCAAACCGGCAAAACTTGAGTTTTCATTATTTGTTTTTGTCATATATATAAATCTACGACCCGATATTCCATCCAGTCGTATAATATATAAAACAAGAGGTTTCGAGCCATGCCCCTTATTAACGGGGCGTAATAATCATGTATCATATATTATAAAAGTATATTTGTCAATGGCAGGCTTTAACCCGCTAGAAATATAAGAAGTGTTTTTTTATTATAAAAATGATATTATTAAACAAATGAGTATAGATAAAACATTTTCATCAAAACCAGAACCGGAAATCCAAGATCAGCCATCCAATAAAAAACTGCTGACAGTTACTATTATTATTGCGATGATATTATTTTTAGGCTTTCTGGGAATAGGATTGGGCTATTGGTATAATCAACTGCCGGAGAATAACCCTCAAAGAGATCGGGTCTCCTGTGAACAGGCCGGCGGGGAATGGCTGACAGACCAATCAACTTGCCTTATATCCAATAGAGTAGCCGGGGAAATCTGCACCGATGGAGGTCAGTGTCAATCGGGCGTTTGTTTTCCGCCTGCCTTGACTCAAGAACAGCAGGCCGCCCTTTCCCACGGAGATGTAACCGGCATAACCGGTACTTGTTATTCCGAAGAATTGATGACTGATTGCGTCAAACAGGTTATAGACGGAACAGTATCACGGGAATCACTTTGTTTAGAGTAGTCAAAAGATAAAAAATATTATAAATACCCGCCTAACAGGCGGGTATTTATGTTCAAATATCTGAGAAAATTTTATACTTTGCTGACTTTGGTTGCAGCCGGGCCTTTTGGAGTATCTGATACTTCAAAGGAGACAGTGTCGCCTTCCTGAAGTTGATCAAATTCTACTCCGTCTAGCTCGTTTGCGTGGAAGAATAATTCCTTCTCTTGACCTTCGGCTGTAATAAAGCCAAAGTTCTTGTCAGTCAATTTCTTGATAGTTCCTTGCATTGTGTAGAAATAAAATTGAATTAAATCGATATAGTAACTTCGAAATTCGACTTTATTTCTATACTTACTATATGCCTTGAACAAGTGAGCCGAAAATCTAAAAAAACTATCGGCTGTATTGTTCGATAACATACTATCATTCTAATAAAATCTTGTCAAGTCTATAATATATATAAAGAAACTAAAACCCTTTACCACTTTGCTCAAGAACTAAGCTTGCCATCCTTGATTTTCATAATCCGGCTGGCGTATTTCCGATTGTATTCACTGTGGGTTATTAAAATAACCGTTTGATTATTATTCTTATTCAATTTCTTTAAAATATTGGTGATTTCTTCTCCTGTTTTTTCGTCCAGGTTTCCGGTTGGCTCATCGGCTAAAATTATATCCGGGTCATTAATTAAGGCTCGGGCAATGGCTACTCTTTGTTGTTCCCCACCGGAAAGTTTTGAAGGCAATTGATTTACCCTATCAGATAATCCAAGCATCTTTAATATTTTAGCCGCTTTTTTATGGTCATCACTTGAGCGATTAATAATAGCCGCTTCCACATTTTGGGCGGCGGTCAATGTTGGTATTAAATTATAGTGCTGAAAAACAAACCCAATTTTTTTACCCCTTATCTTTGTAATCTTTCCCTCGCTCATTTCTGTAATGTTTTTATCGTCAATAAAGACATTCCCTTTGCTTGGTTTTTCCAAGCCACCGATTAAATTTAAAAGAGTGCTTTTACCTGAACCGGATTCACCAAAGATTACCAAAAACTCCCCTTTTTTCACTTTTAAGTCAATGCCATTAACCGCATGGATTATTTTTGTCCCTTGTTTAAATTCCCGATGTAGATTTCTTAGTTCTATTAAGCTCATATATTTTTATTCTAAATGGCGCAAAGCTTCTGACGGTTTCATTCTAGAAGATTTCATAGCGGCTATGGTGCCGGCAATTACGGAGCCGGCAAAAGCAATTATTGATCCAATTATTAGAGTGGAATAAACATAAGTTACCTGAAGGTTAAATGAGGCGGTAGTCGGGGTGCTTTCTCCGCCTATTCCCACCAATTTCCCAAATGACTCCGCATTTGATTTGGCAAATTCAGCCGAGAAGGATATATCGAAATTATTAAGGATCGCTATGGCCGCAAGTCCCAGACCAATGCCAATAGCCGCACCGAAAAAACCTAAAACTATATTTTCCATCAAAATTTGCCTTACTACTGTCCGGTTACTCCAGCCAATTGCTTTTAGAGTTCCAATTTCTCTTGTTCTTTTATTAATCGAGAGTAAAGTCAGAAGACTGATAATTATAAAAGCAGCAATCATGACAATGATACTGGTTAAACCGACAAATTTGTTGGTCAAATTTGCAGCATCAACTAAGCTGCCGGAAACTTTGTCTGCGGTATCAGATGAATCAGTAACTTGAGTCCCTTCAAAAAGACCGGCTAATTGTGTGCTTACTTCTTCCACGGAATAGGCGTCAGCGGATTTTACCAGCATGATATTTATTGAGTCTTCTCTTTCTGATATTCTTTGCAGCTCCTCCAAGGTTAAATAAATATCAGCGGAATTAGTATATAATTTTGGTTCAACTGTACCTACAGCCGTATATTCATTATCATTTATTTTTAAAGTATCGCCGATATTAATCTCTTCTTTTTGGGCGTATGAAACATTAACTACTGCTTGATTTGCTTCTGTGATAAATTCACCCTCTACTAACTGATCAGGTAAAACAAGGCCGATATCAGCTTTTTCAATATCAACTCCGGCCACAATAAAATTTTCTGTGGTAATATTAGTTTCCGGGGTATCTATTTGTTGACGGATAATTCTTTTTTCAGTGGTAATTGTTCTTTCCCAGCTTCCAAACCTTTCCGGCATCACCGCATTTACCGCATCCATCATATATATTCTTCCTTCTGGTGATTTAGGTTCAATCCCCCTATCCAGAAGCTCTTGCCTGGCAGTCATCTTTGCCTCGTCTATGGCGTCTTGTTCTTCGACGGTCATAGGGGTAATCGCTCCCTCTACTTTTATCTCCTCGCCTCCGGTCTCAATTTCTGCAATCAATTCGGGAATTTCACCCTCCTGATGAGTAACATTCAAGATGAGTCCCAAGGCGTAATCTTCTACCAGTGAATCATCAAGTTTTGCGGTTTCCTCCTCTGGAAAACTTAAGAGAGATCCGGAAAGAAAAACATCACGAATAAAAGTATCACCGGCGCTGCCATATTGTGAAAGATCAGTAGTAACAATATTTTCCCTTAAATAGTCATAACCACCCGCATCTTTCCCCCCGCCTTCCAAGTTTACACTTCGGGTAACCAAAATATCAGTACCCACATTTTCCAAAGGATTTAGGACCGTTTCTTGGGTATTGGAAAGACTTTGGGCCGTAGAAATAATTACAATAATAATAGCACTGGCAATAGCCAGTCCTAAAGATATGGTAATAGTTTTACCTTTCCGACGCCAGAGTTCGTTTTTTAGATATTTCAAATAAAACATAAGGAGGTTTCATTATATCAAAACATGGGGTTATTTGCTATAAGTCCTTAATTATTATACAAAGATAAAGTTAAAATTATTTCATGTTTGTAAAAAAATTTTATTATGTTATAATTGCCAAATAAATAATTATATAGATGATGTCTCTTCTGGAATTAGAAAATATCAAAAAATTATACTTTCAAGGAAAACCCAATGAGTTTGCCGCTCTTGATGGTATCTCCATGAAAGTGGAAAAAGGGGATATGATTGCCATTATGGGGGTTTCCGGTTCCGGAAAATCAACCCTAATGAATATTATCGGCTGTCTAGACAAACCAACGTCCGGGGTTTACAAATTTGACGGGCAAGAAATTGAAAAATCAAGCAAGCATGACCTGGTAATAATCAGACGCAATAAAATCGGTTTTATTTTCCAAAATTTTAATATCTTGCCCAGAATGCCGGCCGTTACTAATGTTGAGCTACCGCTTGTTTACAAAGGCATTCGCCCAAAAGAGCGACGTAAAAAAGCGAAAGAAGTAATGGAAAAAGTCGGTTTAGGAGATAAGCTCAGGCACCGGTCAAATATGCTTTCCGGCGGTGAACTACAGCGAGTAGCTATTGCCCGGGCTCTTGTTAATGATCCGGCCATTTTGTTAGCTGACGAACCGACCGGTAATTTAGACACAAAAAGCGGGGAACAAGTGATGGAAATACTAAATCAGCTGAATGAACAGGGCACTACTATTATAGTCGTGACTCATGACCAAAAAATTGCCAGTCACGCTAAAAAAATCATAAAAATTAATGACGGGAAAATTGAAGAATAAACTTTATGTTTAAATTT
>CBDUSL010000026.1:0-9641 GCA_965370265.1 uncultured bacterium
CTTATCCCGCCCCTTTCTACCAGTGATGATGACAATGATGGCTTGACTAATATTGAGGAATCTCTTTGGGGAACGGGAATTAATCAGCCAGACACGGACGGAGATGGTTTTATAGATGGCAAGGAAACACTGGCAACAGGGTCAATAACAGGCGAACTTTATTTAGGATATGATCCAACGGCTTCCGGAACCAAACTTGAAAGCACTAGTTTGGTAAAACGATATTCTAATACAACTTACAATTGGAGCATGCTTTATCCGGCTAAATGGGGGGCTAATCAGGTTAGCAGTGCGACAGGAGAGGCCAATATAATGTTTTCTCCTGACACCGGTACTCTTGAGTATATGCAGGTTTCTGTCCAGGAAAATACAACCCGTCTTTCGGCTAAAAATTGGTATCTTTCTTTAGATCCAAGTGTAGAAATTTCTCAAATTGAAAAGGTGGTCGTGAATGGTCTGGAAGGGATAAGAACCCCTGACACTACTTCCATATATCTTAGCCATGAGGATAAGATTTATATCATCTCGTACAATATTGGGGGCTTGACCAGAGTGAATTACATGACTACTTTTGAAATGATGTACCAGAGTTTTAGATTAACCAGTACTAGTACCAACACAAACAGCAATGTTAATGGAAGTTAATTTTTTTAACCAAGTTAAAGCTTCTTGCTCAAAAAAAATATTTTCTGAAGTAATCAAAAAATCTTTTAAAAAAATAAAATATAAAAATAAGGGAGAGATTTCAATTGTCCTGACCGACCAAAAAACGATTAAGAGATTGAATAGAATTTACCGGCACAGCGACAAAGTTACCAATATTCTTTCTTTTGTCTTTAGCGAGGCCAAGGATTTTATAAAACCAAAAACGAAAAATTATTTAGGGGAAATTTTTATTTGCTATCCAGAGGCAGTAAAAGGAGCCCAAGAAAACAAAAGAAGCATAAAAAAAGAACTAGAACGGCTGACTATACATGGCCTTCTTCATCTTCTGGGATATACACACAAAAATAAAAAACAAAGAGATCTTATGGAGGGTCTTGAAGAAGAATTAATCAAGGCTGTAAGCTAATTAAATTATGCCTGTTGTTAATCTCAAAAGTTTAATAAAGAGTTTTAAATATGCCTATAAGGGTATTCGTTATGTTTTTCGCCATGAACAAAATTTTCGTCTTCAGGTCTTTGCCGCATTAGTTGTCATAATTTTGATGTTTGTCTTTGGGGTAAGCAGAAACGAGGCCATAGTTTTATTGCTTCTTGTTATGCTGGTACTGGTTTTGGAACTTATTAACACTGCTTTTGAAAAAATGATTGATGTTTTGAAACCAAAAATACACCATTATGTTGAAGTAATTAAGGATATTATGGCGGCGATGGTCTTTTTGGCCTCTTTAGGCGCATTCGTTATTGGTCTGATGATATTCTGGCCTTACATTTTTTAATTGTAGGTATTTTCAAAAACGAAAAAATATATTATAATATAACTAAATCAAAATTAGCGGAAAATTAACTATATGTCACGAGAAGAAATAATTACCGGTTTGGATATTGGCTCGTCCTACATCAGAGCGGTAATGGGTCAGAGAAATCCAAACGATGAGAAGCTGCATATCCTTGGCGTAGCCGAATATCCGGCTGAAGGTGTTTCTAAAGGAGTGGTGACTAGCATTGAAGAAGCAGTTACCTCTATTTCTCAATGTTTAGAAAAAGTGGAGAGAATGACCGGTATTCCGGTAGAAAAATCTTTCATCGGTATTTCAGGCACCCACATAAACTCTCAGGATAGCCATGGAGTAATCGCGGTGGCTAAGGCGGATGGTGAGATCAAAGAAGAAGATGTAGAAAGAGTTATTGAGGCGGCCCAGGCCGTAGCTACACCCCCTAATTATGAAATTTTACATGTTATTCCCCGCAGTTTTACTGTGGATAACCAAAGGGGAATTAAAGACCCGGTTGGCATGACTGGTATCAGGCTGGAGGCAGAAGTTCAGATTATCCAGGGTTTAACTTCTCAGATAAAAAACTTAACCAAATGTGTTTATCGGACCGGAGTAGATATTGAAGATTTAGTTTTAGGTGTTTTGGCCTCTTCAGAAAGCTGTCTTTCTAAACGTCAGAAAGAATTAGGAGTTGCCTTGGTAAACATGGGTTCAAGCACAACTTCAATTGTTGTTTTTGAAGAAGGAGATGTTTTACACACTAAAATTTTACCCATCGGTTCCGGTCATATTACCAATGATATTGCCATTGGCCTTAGAACCTCTATTGATCTGGCAGAAAAAATTAAGCTGGAACATGGTTCAGCTTTGCCCAGTGAAATAAATAAAAGGGAAGAAATAAATTTGGGAGAACTTGAAGGCGGAGAAAATTCGACAGTTTCCAAAAAGCAAGTAGCGGAAATAATTGAAGCCAGACTGGAAGAAATATTTAAAATGGTTGATAAGGAATTGCAGAAGATTGATCGTTCAGGCCTTCTTCCCGCCGGAATGGTTATTACCGGCGGTGGTTCCAAGCTACCTGGTCTTGTAGAAGTAGCCAAAAAAGAATTTAGGCTGCCCAGCTCTATTGGCCTTCCGCGGGATTTTGTTTCAGCAATAGATAAAATAAACGACCCGGCTTATACGACAGCCTTGGGTTTGATTGTTTGGGGGATGGGATTAAAAGGAAAAGGCGGTTTTAATCTTTCTATTCCTAAATTTTCTTCTATTGGTGATGCTACCAAAAAAATGAAAGGCTGGTTTAAATCATTAATGCCGTAATTAATTAACGATTAATAATATATTTATGAGAAATAACAGGAGTAATAAAAGTAATTCCATGGAAGTAAAACCGGAGATTGAAACTTTCGCTAAAATAAAAGTGCTTGGAATAGGCGGTTCAGGCGGGGCCGCCATAAAAAGAATGATTGATTCCCGAATCAGAGGAATTGAATTTGTGGCTATCAATACGGATGCCCAGGCTCTTCATCATTCAAGCGCTCCTCATAAACTTCATGTTGGCAAGACGACTACTCGCGGACTGGGAGCGGGAATGGATCCTGAATTGGGCAAAAAATCAGCCGAAGAAAGTCAGGATGAAATACATGATGTTTTAAAGGGTTCTGATATGGTATTTATTACCTGTGGCCTGGGTGGCGGTACCGGTACCGGAGCGGCCCCTGTTATTGCTGAAATCGCCAAAGATCTTGGGGCCCTGACCGTAGCGGTGGTAACCAAGCCTTTTTCTTTTGAAGGAGCTCAAAGAATGCATATTGCTGACGGAGGCCTTAGCGACTTAGCGGACAAAGTGGACACTCTTATTACTATTCCTAATGATCGTTTATTACAAATAATTGATAAAAAGACGAGCCTTCTAGATGCTTTTGCGGTGGTTGATGACATTCTTCGCCAGGGAGTTCAGGGTATTGCGGACCTTATTACTATTCCCGGCCTTATTAATGTTGATTTTGCCGATGTAAAAGCAATAATGGAAAATACCGGTTCGGCTTTAATGGGTATTGGCAATGCTTCAGGGGAAAACAGAGCCGTAGATGCGGCAAAAGCAGCCATAGACAGCCCTCTTCTTGAACTTTCAATTGACGGAGCCAGAGGCATTCTCTTTACCGTTACCGGTGGCCCGAATTTAAGTATGTATGAGGTAAATGAAGCGGCCAGAGTAATTACCAGTTCTTCGGATGAAGATGCCAAGATTATTTTTGGTTCGGTGATAGATGAATCAATGGGAGACGAGGTGAAAATAACAGTTATCGCCACTGGTTTCGGCAAAGGAGCAAAAACTAGCGTTAAAAAAATTGAAACCACTCCTATCACTCCTTTTGAAGATACTCCAATTTCTGCTCCCAAAGAGCCAATTAGTTCTCCGCCTAAATTCAAAGAAGAAAAGGAGGCTGAAAAAAATATAGAGGAGGAAGTTCCTAAAAAAAGTAAGGAAGAGGAAGAGCTTGAAATTCCGGCCTTCATTCGCAAGAAGATGATGTAAAATTTCATAAGCAGGGAAAGCATCCTCTTTTTAAGGGGACTCGGTAGTTTTTTATGACTTTTGGAATTTTGATCCGTTGTTTTAGGGGGTCAAATTTTTTTACTCTTCTAAATAAAGTTAAATATATGGAAGCATCAATATTTAAAAGAAATAAATTGAATAAAATCAAAAAAAGAGACGGAAGAATTGTTGATTTTGATTCTAAAAAAATAGGCGAGGCTATTTTTAAATGCTCAAAAGCAGTTGGTAAGCCCAATAAAAGTCTTTCTAATCGATTATCTACTATGGTGGCGACTATTCTACAGGAGAGGATTTCAGAAAATGATGTGCCAACAGTAGAGGGAGTTCAGGATGTTGTTGAAGAGGTCTTAATTAGGGACAGGCAGACAGAAATGGCAAAGACTTATATTATTTATCGCCAGAAACATAAGGAGATTAGAGAGGCCAGGCAGATGTTGAAAGGTTATAAAGTTCAGGTTAAATCTACCCCTAATGCCATGACTGTTCTGGAAAAAAGATACCTCCGAAAAGATGCCAACGGCCACGTGGCTGAAACCCCTTCGGAAATGTTTAAAAGAGTGGCCAATAATATTGCTTACGCGGACAGGCTTTACAAAACTCTTTACCATCAAGATGTTAATGTGGAAGAGACAGCCAGGGATTTTTACGATATGATGAGCCGATTTGAATTTTTACCAAATTCTCCCACTTTAATGAATGCCGGCAAGGACCTTCAGCAACTTTCAGCCTGTTTTGTTTTGCCGGTTCCGGATTCAATTGAAGAAATTTTCGAAACAGTAAAGAATACTGCAATTATCCATCAATCCGGCGGCGGCACTGGTTTTTCTTTTTCCAGGCTTAGACCGAGCGGTGATTTGGTAAAAAGTACCGGCGGAATTGCTTCTGGGCCAATTAGTTTTATGCAGGTTTTTAATGCGGCTACCGAAGCGATTAAACAGGGGGGTACCAGACGAGGGGCCAATATGGGTATTTTGCGGATTGACCATCCTGATATCCTTGATTTTATAACAGCCAAAGAAAAAGAAGGTGAGCTTAGTAATTTTAATATTTCCGTGGCCATAACTGATGAATTTATGAAAGCGGTTGAAAAGGATAAGGAGTATGAACTGATAAATCCCCGCAGCAAATTAGTGGAATCCAAGCTTTCGGCCCGAAAAGTTTTTAACCTTATTGTTACCATGGCCTGGAAAAACGGCGAGCCCGGGATTGTTTTTATTGACCGGATAAACGAATTTAATCCGACCCCTAAGGAAGGGGAAATAGAATCGACTAATCCCTGCGGAGAGCAACCTCTATTACCTTATGAATCATGTAATCTGGGCTCTATCAATTTATCCAAAATGGTAGCTGATAAAGAAATTGATTTCGAAAAGTTAAAAAGAACAGTTTATAAAGCAGTCCATTTTTTGGATAACGTAATTGATATGAGCCGTTATCCTTTGGATGAGATTGAAGAAATGGTGGATAAAAACCGAAAAGTGGGTTTAGGAGTGATGGGTTTTGCTGACATGCTTATTCAAATGGAAATACCTTACAGTTCAAGCAATGCCCGTAAACTCGGCGAAAAAGTAATGAAGTTTATTACCGAAGAGGCAAAAAAAGCTTCCCAGAAACTTTCTGAGGTACGAGGCGCTTTCCCTTCTTATTCGGATAGTATTTACTATGATCCCAAAGGTCCAAAAATAAGAAATGCCACTTTAACGACTATTGCGCCGACGGGCACTATTTCTATTATTACCGGCTGTTCCTCGGGTATTGAGCCTATTTTTGCCATATCTTATGTGAGAAAAAATCTTCTTGACGAAGGGGATGAGTTAGTAGAAGTTAATCCTTATTTTGAGAAAGTCGCCAAAAGAGAGGGATTTTATTCTGAAAATTTAATGAAAAGAATTGCCGAGAAGGGTAGCATCCAGGATTTTGAGGAAGTGCCTGATAAGGTAAAAAAAGTTTTTACTACGGCCCATGATATTACCCCGGAAGAGCACATAAAAATGCAAGCTGCTTTTCAAAAATACACAGATAATGCAGTTTCAAAAACTGTTAATTTTCCCCATCACGCTACCACCGAAGACGTGGAAAAAGTATATATACAAGCTTTTAAATCGGGCTGTAAGGGAGCGACTATTTATCGTGACCGTTCCAGAGAAGCTCAGGTATTAAATATTGATACTGGAAATAAAAAGAAAGACAAATTAAACGAAAAAAAAGAGAGAAAAGAGATTGGACAGGAAACAACCAAGCAGGAAATGGAAATATCAAAAATGGTTGATAAAACAAAATGTCCGGAATGCGGGACGAGAATGGAAATTAAAGAAGGCTGTAAGACCTGCCCATCTTGCGGGTGGTCAGCCTGCTCTTTGGGTTAAAAAAATGATTCAGGTTTATACAGGCAATGGAAAAGGCAAAACTACGGCCGCACTCGGCCTGGCTTTAAGAGCTCTTGGTTCAGGACTAAGGGTTTGCTTAATACAGTTTATGAAAAAAGGCCAGTTTGGAGAAATAAAAGCCCTGAAAAAATACAAAAAGATGACTGTTCGTCAGTTTGGCCTGAAAACATTTGTTTCTTCAAAGAAGCCTAAAAAACAAGATATTCAAGCGGCTAAAAAAGCTTTTCGCCTGGTCAAAAAAACAATCAAAGAAGGTAAGTATGATTTAATTATCCTGGACGAAATTAATGTAGCTGTTTACTTTGGGCTTATTGATGTTGAAGATGTAGTTAAGGCCGTTAAAAAAGCTTCTTTATCCACAGAGATTGTTTTGACAGGAAGATATGCTCATGCTAAAGTTATAAAACTGGCCGATTTGGTAACTGAAATGAAAGAAAAAAAACATTACTTCTGGAAAGACAAAAAAGCGAGAAAAGGAATTGAATATTAAAAATTAATATAACCCGGGTATATAAAATCCGGGAAAAAAGGGAAGACCGGTGTAACTCCGCTAATAAAGCGAGGGCGAGTCCGGCGCGATCCCGTCACTGTAAGCGGAGACGCAATTTCATCATACCACTCTTAAAAAACCTTCATGGGAAGGGGCTTTAAGGGGAAGGGATGGAAGAGCCAATCCTCCGTAAGCCAGGACACCTTATCAAAGAGAACCTTCGGTTGAAAGGCTAATTATTACAAAACCCTGTTTATGACCGAAGTCAGGGTTTTTTATAAAGGAAAAAAACATGGAAAAAAGAACAAAACTGCACTTGAGTATTTTTACTCTTGTCGCTGTGCTCTCAGTTTTTATTTTTGGGACACAGACTTACCTTGCTTATCAGGAAATTGATTCTAGTTCAGTAGAAGGCCAGGTCGCTGGCGCTTATTCAAGTATTGTCCAGAGAAGAGTCAGTTTAGAAATAAAAACTCCTGAAAGCGAAAAAAATCTTACCATAGCTATTCACAAAGGTGAAGTAGTGTTGGATGTTTTGGAAACAGCGGAAAAAACCGGGGAAATTAATATCAGCTTAAAAGAGTATGACTTTGGAATTCTTCTTGAAGAAATTGACAATGTAAAAAGCGGAGAAAATGATATGTACTGGATGTACTATTTGAATGGTGAAATGCCCATGCTTGGTATTGACGCCCAGGAAGTAAAAGCCGGGGATATTATCGAATTCAAGTTTGAAAAAAGTCTCTTCTAAAGCTATAATTAATTTATAAAATAAAAAATTATGAAAAAAAATAAAGTAATCGAAATTTTGCCCTATTTACTCGTTGTTTTGGCGGTTACGGTGAGAATTCTCTCTTATTATCGGATTTTACCCTTACCGGTTAATTTTGCCCCGATTACCGCCATTGCTCTGTTTGGTGGGATTTATTTAGGCCGTAAATACGTGATTTTAATCCCTTTAGCCGCTATGGCTATTAGTGATTATTTTATCGGCTTCTATCAACTTGGAGTTTTATTAGCTGTCTGGGGCAGTTTTGTGGCGGTTGGCTTGATTGGGTTCTATATTCGTAAAAGAAAGAATGTAGCCAATGTTATTTACGCTACTCTCGGTTCATCCATTTTGTTTTTCGTTGTTACTAACTTTGCTGTTTGGGCAGCGGCACAATGGTACCCGAAAACTCTAGCCGGTCTTACTCAATGCTACTTTATGGCGATACCATTTTTCCGAAACACACTTCTCGGCGATATCTTTTTTGTGGCCGTATTTTTTGGTACTTATGAATTAGTAAAATATTTGGTAAAAAGACCGGTTGTCCAAAAAGAAATTGCCTAAAAAATAAAAATGTCTAACTTACAAAGTTATCAGAAGTATAGGATGAAAAAGGAATCTTCCGGTTTTAGTATTTTTAAGTTTATTCTTTGGATTATTCTTATTGTGGTAATAATTTGGATTTTTAAAGGGTGCTTTGGTGGAAGCAGTGAAGTGGCTAATACTAACCAGTCAGCCAATGAGAATGTTAATGGGGAAACAAATGTAAATGCCGAAAATTTGGATAATGAAAATATTGATTCTTCACTCAATCAGTCAACCGATTTTGATCTCGATAACTGTACTTCTATTTTTTCCCGGGGCCAGAACAGAAAAGAGATTACCCTTACTTTTAATGCGGCTTCCAAAACAAGTAATCTCACTACCCTTATGGATATTCTTAAAACGAGCAATGTTCCGGCCAGTTTCTTTTTTACTGGAGAATTAGCTGAAGAGAGCGCTAATGAAATTAATAATGTTGCCAGTCAGGGATTCTCGATTTATAATTTAAGCTATAGTTATGCTCATGTGGCCAATCTTTCCGCTGATGAGTTGTCGGAAGAATTAAGCAAAACAGAAGCAGCGGTCAAAGAAGCAACTGGAGTTTCAACTAAACCGTTTTTTCGCCCACCTTACGGAGAAACCGGCGGTGAGGTTTTTGAAACTGCGATAGAAGAAGGATATTGTCCGGTTACTTGGACCGTAGATGCTTTTGACTGGGATACGGATCGAACAGCCGAGGAAGCTAAAAATAGAGTTCTGGATAGCTTAAAGGATGGGACTATAGTGGTGATGCAGGTGGGGACCAGTCTGGTTCCGGAGTTTTTGCAGGACTTGATTAACGAAGTAAAAAACCAGGGTTATGAATTTGTTGATTTAGCGACTATTTTAACCCCATAAAATAAGTATGATAAATAAAAAATCCTCTAAATTAAAAAGGGGATTTTTTGTATCTACTAAGTTTGAAAAAAAAGTCTGGCAGGCCTGCCAAAGAATTCCCAAAGGAAAAGTAAGTACTTATAAATTAATCGCCAGAGCAATTGGCAAGCCGAAAGCTTATCGGGCCGTGGGTAATGCCTTAAATAAAAATCCTTATTCGCCAAAAGTACCTTGCCACCGGGTGGTTAGATCAGATGGATTTATCGGCGGATTTGCCAGAGGAAAAAAGAACAAGATTAAGATATTAAAAAAAGAAGGATTACTATTTAATAAAAGTAAAATATTGTTATTAAATAGGTATTTATAAGGATTAAAATAGATTGACAATTACTAATTTATTTGATAATCTTGGGTTGCTAAAGAAGATATATATGAAAAAATTATTTATTATTTTAACAGCAATTATTTTTCTAACCGTTTTGTCTGGTTGCAGTCAAAATACTCTTTCTACTGAATCGGCTTCACAAATTCTTGAAAACCAGACTGAAAACATTGAAACTATCGGAGTTGGTGGAGG